>JAOZRF010000246.1 GCA_029940245.1 Desulfobacula sp. | reverse complement strand
TATTTGTTCTACTCGAATTTTTTGAATTGTGTCACGTGACACATTTTTTGTTTTCATATTCTTGCCACTCAGTTTAATCATTTAACAATATCCATTAATGGTTTGAATGAATACATATGATTTTAGCATTGCCATTTCTCAGAGAATCACATCCAGAAAAACAAGGGTGGAAAATCTTCTTCAAAAGAAATTGTTTCTATTAAAAAATAATATTCATATCTCATTCCACCTTATACATACCTAAGTGTAATCAAAGTCTCAACCGGTTATTCAAGTTGGAAATAATGAGGAGTCCAACAATCCCGGTCAATTTTTTAAATAATAAAACACATTTGGGTCAGACCCTGGAAAACATTTTTAATTACTGTTCATTTTTTAAGGTATGACCTATATCGAAAACATCATGACAATAAGGGCAGATAAAAATCCATTTAGTTAAATCCCCTTCTCAACTTTTGTATTGAAGAGAAAGTCCGACCCCGACCTCTTTTATATTGACAACCCTGGACAAGGCAATTTTTGATGCAAGGTCTGTACAATGACAGGCATAAACCCTATTGGGACAAAGATTTTCAAAATAGGAAATCGTACCTTCAAGTTGCCGTTTAGAGGGGTTTAGCAGATGAAAACCGCCGATCACATCTAAAATTTTCTGGTCTTTACATACTTTTTTGGCATATTCAATGATATTGCAGATTCCTGAATGGGAACACCCCGTAATAATAACAAGCCCATTTGAGGTTTTATAGACAAGGGCAGAATCTTCAATCACCATATCATCTTCATTGGAACCATCTTTTCGGCCAAATGGCAGGGTTCCTTCAAAATCATTTGTTCTTGGTATCTGTCCAAGAAAAATAAGATTTTCAGTTAGAAATTTAGGTTTTTTACTCAATTGAAGATCAAAGTGTTTGGCAAGCCTGTCTTTTGAAATTAGAGAGCCGATCTCCCTGAGCCCATGAGCGCTGACACCTGTTAAACTTTCCGGATGTGCAACCAGAGAAGGACGCGAAAAAGGCTGATGCTCAATTTCCAACTCTGTAAGATACCGCAAATAAGGTTCTATTCCCCATGTATGATCCAAATGGCTGTGGGAAAGCACAATATAATCCAGATGGACCAGACTTTTCCCCATCATATGGGCATTCTTGATAAAGATATCTGAATAACCAGCATCAAATAAAACAGACAGATTTTCATCCTCGATCAAAAAGGATAATCCAGGCTCTGCCAGAAAATACCGGTCGATAAGTGTATTGTTGTCCACAAGAACAGTGAGCTGCATTATTATTTCCTTTGATTATTAAAAGGTTAAAAAATTACTATTATCCGACAATAAATCCTTGTTAAGGGCTTGAGCCAGGATCTCAACCGCCTCATCTATCTGGGCTTCATTGATGATAAAAGGAGGGCCGAACATAATCATATCTCCGGACTGCCCCCTGTCGCATCCACCGGAATATTCAATGAACATGCCCTGTTTCATGCATTCTGATGCCAGGCGGGCTGAAAATGCATATTTTGGATCAAAGGTTTTTTTAGTTTTTTTGTCTTCAACAAACTCAATTCCCCTCATAAGTCCGATCCCCCTGATATCACCCACCAGGGGATGGGTACTTAAATCCTGCAGCTTATGGTCAAGATATTTACCCATTTTATGGCATCGGTCAACAAGATCATGGTCATACAGGTAATCAATGGTTTTTGATACCACGGCACAACCAAGGGGATTGCCCCCCCAGGAATGACCGGCACCAAACATGCCTGAATTGTCAGCAATTTTTTGATGGATATAACCTGGAACAGCAACAGCGCCTATGGGGAAATAACCTCCCCCAAGCCCCTTGCCCAGAGCCAGAATATCAGGGACAACATCAAAATGTTCATAGGCAAACATCTTGCCTGTCCGTCCCATTCCCGTCATTACCTCGTCAAACATTAACAGTACATCATACTTGTTGCAAATTTCCCTGATCCGTTCAAAATATCCCTTTCCCGGCACAGCTCCACAAAGAGACATACCTGAAACAGGCTCTGCAAGAAAAACAGAAACATTGTCAGGCCCTGTGCATAAGATCTCATTTTCAAGGGCATTGGCACATTCAAAATTACAGGTTTCCGGGGTTTTATTGAACCAGCATCTATAGCAATATGCCGGGGGTATATGCGTAAAATCATGAAGGTACGGCAAAAAATCTGATCTTCTGCCCGTGGCACCTGTCCAGGCCAGAGCACCTGCTGTGCTTCCATGATAGCTCTGCCACCTGGATATCACACGGGTTTTAGATGGTTTCCCATTATCCAGATGGTATTTTCTGGCAATTTTAACACCAATCTCCACAGCTTCCGTACCCCCGGAAACAAAAAAAACTTTATCCATGGCATAATCAGAAGCTTTGCAGAGCTTATGGGCAGCCGCTTCAAGCGGCGGGTTTGTAAAATCAACGCGGTGAACATAGGATACCTTTTTTGCCTGTTCTGATATAACTTCTGCCATTTCCTCAAGCCCATGGCCAAGATTACACAGTATAGGGCCGCCGGAAGCATCTATATATCTTTTCCCAGTATCATCATAAAGATAAATTCCCTCTGCTCTGGCAATGGAAACATATTTCCGGTTTAAAAAAAAATGAAAGACATGAGAAGTGTCATTTGCACTCTTATTTTTCATTCATTTACCCCTTGTGCTTTTTTATGGCTGAAACGACAGATTCAGCAGCCTGGGTCAGTATGGCCCTGGGACAGGCAATATTAACCCTTTCAAATCCAGCCCCATTGTCACCAAACCAATTCCCATGATCCAATGCAACATTGGCATCTTCTTCCAATATCCGGGTCATTTTATTGCAGTCAAGTCCAAGGTTTTGAAAATCCACCCAGACCAGATAAGTTCCCTGAAGCTCATAGACCTTTGCACCGGGCAACTGGGTTTCAAAATAGGTTTTTAAATACATGAAATTGTCATGTAGATAAATAATAAGATCATCCAGCCAGGGTTCGGCCCCATTATAAGCCGCAGCCGCACTAATGGCACCAAAAAGCGTTCCGCCAATTGAATTGGCAAATCCAAGGTTTTCAATCTGGTTTGAAAGCTCATGCCTTAACCCCTCATTGGGTATAATAATGCTGGATTGCTGCAAACCTGCTAAATTGAATGTCTTACTGGCGGCAAGCCCTGTTATGGAATTTTGGGCAAAGGCTTCTGAAATAGTCGGAAAACAGATGTGTTTGAATCCGGGCATAATTAAATCACAGTGAATTTCATCTGAAACAATGAGAATATTATTTTTGATACAGATATTTCCGAACGTTTCAAGCTCTTCCCTTGTCCAGACTCGCCCAACCGGGTTATGCGGACTACAGAGAATTGCCATTTTAGCCCTTGGATCCTTAGCTTTTTTTTCTAAATCTGCAAAATCCATCTGATAATGATCGCCGGCAATTTGCAATGGATTGTCTAAAATTTGGCGGCCATTATTTTGAATGGCTATGGCAAAGGGATAATAGACAGGGGATTGTATGATGATCTTATCTCCTGGTTTGGAAAATCGTTGAACAATATAATTTATGGCAGGTACGATTCCCGGAGTTGTTATAATCCATTTTTCATTTATTTCCCACTGGTGACGGCGCTGGTACCAGGAGATCAGCGCCGGGAAATATGAAGGATCAACCAGGCTATATCCATAGATCTGATGCTCCAGACGCTTTTCCATGGCTTTTTTAACCACGGTCGGACATTTAAAATCCATATCTGCCACCCATAAGGGAAGAAGATTCTCTTTCCCTTTTCCAAATATTGCCGATAATACCCCTGGCTCCCATTTCATGGAAGCAGTGTTGTTTCGATCAACAATTTCATCAAAATCCCAGTCTTTATGCATTGATTTATTCCCTGTTCTCTAAATTTAAGATAATTTTCATGACCTGCTCTGCAATTCAGCGATTGATCACATATTGTAAAACGGATTGATGTGACCTTGCTTTTCTTTTACCGGAATCAGATGCATATAAACCTCATCGACACCCTCAATATTTCTGGCAATCTTTTGTAACATAGCAATCTTATCAGCCCCGACGATTTCCTTTTCTTCGACGTTACCAATGGAAACCAATCCGGATTCAGCCGTTACCTTTATCCTGGGAACCAGATGCATCAAAGCCGTTTGAACCCTGGCAGCAAGCGCCAGATCATGAAGTTTTTTCAAGGATCCCGGTGTGGTCTGAAAAGCTGTTTTCCGAATAGTTTCGTACAGGATGTCCACGGCATCATCCACGGTCATTGTGCTGATGTGAAGCACCATATCATACAGTTTGCTGTCCAGCGTATCCACTCCATAAACATTGATGCCCCATTTACGGCGCTCTTCATCATCTTTTTTCAGTATGTAACGGGCTTCTTCTGCCGGGATGTTTTCCCGGCGCATTTCTTCTTTAACCCGGTCCTCAATATTGGCGAGGATTCTGACTTTAAGAACATGAGGGATATCCCGGAGAAAATAGTGACCTGCCAGACCGTGATACACGACATTGTCTTTGCACATGTGATTAAGCAGAGCAGAACGAAGGTATGCAACATATCGTTCTTTACCATGACTGAATCGTTCAAGAACCGTGGGGGCATCATGAAGTGCTCTGATAAGCTTTATCTCCGGAATGTTGAACTCATCGGAAGCTTCCAGAAGATAATCCCGGGAAAGGCATTCATACCCAAATTTTTGAGCCAGTTTTTCTGCAACATCTTTTCCCCGGCTGTAAGAACCGCGAGAAATTGTTATAATAGACATACGTTTCCTTTTCAAATTTATAAATTTATTAAATTATATCCATTGGATTCATTAGCAAAGTCCCAAAAAAATGATAAAAATTCTATTGAATAATACGCCTCATCCGTATCATTGTACAGTAATTTTTATCATATAAACACTTCCTTTTAGCCGAGGATAATTTTTGAATTTAACGCGTTTACCGGCGTTTATAGGGATTCGTCCAGATAAAAGTTTGGCAAACCCATATCTGGTATATTC
>JAOZRF010000005.1 GCA_029940245.1 Desulfobacula sp. | reverse complement strand
ACACTAAATAGTAAACCTGATTGTGAAAGTCAGGGTCAGAACTAAATCAAACCATGGTTTCAGTCAACCAGAAATCATGCAGATTGCAGAAACTGGTGGTATATAATTTCCCTTTATATCCTTTTGGTAACTCATAGCTTGATTCCGGTTTATCAGCCGAAGTAAAAGTTGCACCCCCCACATAGGTACCATCATTTAGAACAAGAGTATGCCTGACGATAAAATGCTGGTCCGACATCGGGTGTTTGGTGACCACCTTAACTTTATCCCCGGTTACTGTTACCTCTGGGGCGTGGCTATCAACCTTTTGTCCCCATTTACCAGGATTATCCCTGGTATAAATAATATTAGTGTACATGGGAAGGCTTGCCGCAAAAGCCCTGGGAACAGAATTCAAAGCCAAGATGGAAGCCGCAACAGCTGTTGTTTTAAAAAAATCTCGTCGGTCATTCATAGGGTCTCCTCCTTTCACACCACTTTACTGGATATAATCGGCAAAGTAAAGCAGATTAGCATCCCCTGATCCACCATCAAGGTACTACCTGCTGCGTTGACTGCGATCGTTCATTTTTCCCCGGTACTATATTTGATCCAGATATTTGATTTATTCCTTGATCTTAAATTTGGATTCTGTTAACTATGTCATCCTGATATGGTTAACGAAAAAAAAAATATTAAAGTAGAAATATTAAGAATCCTTTACCTGGCTAAAGGCGAAACGATTTCCGGTGTCAATTTAAGCGACAGCTTAAATATTTCCAGGGTGGCTGTGTGGAAACACATCAAAGCCTTAAAAAAAAGCGGGGTTGATGTTGAATCACGGCCAATGGGATATGGTTTGTTAAACCATGATGATCTTTTGCTGCCCTTTTGTTTTAAGGAAGAATTTCAAAAAAAAATTTTCCATTTTCAGGAACTTGAAACAACAATGGATAAAGCAAAGTTCCTGGCAAAAGATAATGTCCCCCATTTAAGTGTTGTGATTGCTGAAAACCAGATCAAGGGTAGAGGAAGGCTGAATCGAAAATGGGTTTCCGCAAAAGGAGGGTTATGGGTTACCCTGATTCTAAAACCTGATACCCCCCCGCCACTTGCCTATATTTATAATTTTGCAGCCTCCCTGAGTCTTTCAAAATCTTTAAAAGGATTATTTGATGTGAATGTCAGTGTCAAATGGCCCAATGACCTTTTATTGAATGGCAAAAAGCTTGCCGGTCTTCTTTCTGAAATGGAAACCCGGGGGGACATGGTTGAATTTCTCAATATCGGTATCGGCATCAATGTGAATAACCAGCCTCAAAAAAAAGAACCCAAAGCCATTTCATTAAAAGATGTATTACATAAAAAAGTATCCCGAAGATTAATCCTGGAAACCTTTCTGGATGACTTTAAAAACCAGATTCAAAAGATAAATTGTCCTCGGATTATTGAGCAGTGGAAAAAACAGACATCAACCATTGGCAGCCAGGTCAGGATTGAAACATTGACAGATTTTCATGAAGGGCTAGCCGTGGATGTTGATGAAACAGGCGCTTTACTGATTAAAAATACAACAGGGGAAATCAAAAAAATAATTTACGGAGACTGTTTTCATACATAAGGGAAACAAAAATGAACCATTCAAACCAGCTTAAAATGACCGTGTATACCTCTTTATTTGTGGCCTTTATTGCCATTGGTGCGTTTATTATAATCCCCATCGGTCCGGTTCCCATTGTTCTCCAGAACATGTTCGTTCTTCTGGCAGGGATTATTTTAGGCCCTGTCTGGGGACTTACCTGCGTGGCCATTTATCTTTTGATAGGTCTTGTGGGCCTTCCTGTTTTTTCAGGAGGAGGGGCCGGTATTGGTAAACTATTCGGGCCAACGGGCGGTTATCTTCTGGGATATCTTCCGGCTGTCTTTGTCACGGCCGGCATTTCAAAGGGCCTGGGCAGAAAAATGCCTTCTGACATCATCGCCATGGTGATCGGCTCTTTGATTGTGTATGCAGCAGGGGTTCCATGGCTTAAAATAGTGACTGCCATGTCTTTTGAAAAAGCTTTTACTGTAGGCATGTATCCATTTTTAATCGGGGATGCGATTAAAATTATTGCAGCTGCCTTTATTGCTAAAACCTTAAGGCCCGTCATCAAACTTTAAACCTGGCCCAAAAATCAACCATCATGAAAAAAATTATCGAAATATCTGCTGTCAGCCACACCTTTGATGATGGCTACGTGGGAATTAAAAATATATCCCTTTCCATATTTAAAGGCGAATTTATCATTATAGCCGGGAAAAACGGGTCTGGAAAAACAACCTTTTTAAGGCATTTAAACGGACTTCTGAAGCCGGATTCCGGCTGTCTAACTGTAAATGGGTGTGATGTTAAAACAAACCTGATTCAAACGAGAAAAACCATCGGCATGGTATTCCAGGATGCCGACACCCAGATCGTGGGTGACACAGTGTTTGACGAAGTGGCATTTGGTCTTGAAAATTTAAAATTCAACCGGGCCAAAATCAATGAAAAGGTCACTTCTGTCCTTAAAAATCTAAACCTTTTTCATTTAAAAGACAGGGCTCCTTTTACCCTTTCAGGGGGTGAAAAAAGAAGGCTTGCCATTGCCGGGGTTCTTGTGATGGATCCCCAGGTGATTGTATTTGATGAACCCTTTTCCAATCTGGATTATCCCGGAACCATCCAGGTTCTTGCCACCATCATTGATTTGAACCGGTCAGACCACACCATTATTATTGCAACCCATGATGTTGAGACTGTTATTTATGATGCGACACGAATCATCATAATGGAAGAAGGCCTTATTAAAGAAGATGGCGCGCCTGCTGATATTGTCAGACTTTTGGAATCCTGCGGGATCAAGGAACCTTGTTCTTCAAAATTCGGACTGGGGATACAACCTTGGCTTACCTGACACCTTTCACATACCGAAAAGGCGAATCCATGCTGCATCTGCTTGATGTAAGATGTAAATTCTTCATTATATGCCTTTTAAGCATGTCCATGTTATCTGCACATTTTTTGGCCTGTTGTTTTTATGGCTTGATTTTATTTTTTTTCTTTAAAAACTCCGGCCTTAAAATGCTTTCAACTTTGAACCATATTAAATATTTTATACTATTACTGTTTTTTATTTTTGCAGCACGTGCACTTATCGTGAAAGGTGATATTCTTTTTTCATTTTATGGACTGTCCATTACAGAACAAGGACTTAAAGAAGGAATTTTAGTAAGCTTTAAATTTTTTCTGGTGATGATAACCGGAGTGGTTTTTTCTTCCACCACCAAACCGTCTTGTGTAAAAAATGCAGTCCAATGGTTTTTAAAACCTGTGCCTTTTATCCCGGAAAAAAGGGTGGCCATCATGATAAGCATGGCCTTAAGCTTTATACCCGTTATCCTGAACCAGGCCCACGATATATCAGATGCCCGGAAGGCACGATGTGCCGATCTTCAAAAAAATCCTGTAAAAAAAATTATTCGTCTTGTTTTCCCTTTGTTAAAAAAAACCTTTTTGTCTGCAGACAATATTGTTCTTGCCATGGAATCAAGATGTTATAGCGATGACAGAACCGGCCCTGAATTTATACCATCAGGAAGGGAAATTTATTTCCTTGCTGCAAGCGTGATCCTGTCTTCAGGTCTTGCCTGGTTATAAATTAAAGATTACCTTTTAGTCATCTTTAATATTTTCCATTGATCATCAGATCATTTTAATGTATAAAATTCAAGTTACAATATATGTTCATTACTATTTTGAATAAAATAAATTAATAATATCAGATCCGAGGAGGAGACTATTATGTCAAAAATAGACGATCAATTACCCGGATCAACCATGTTTGAACTGAGGGGAAAGCAATCTGTCCGGGCAACATTCAAAATTTCCCAGAAAGCCATTGATTCCATCGGTCTTGTCGCTATTCACATGGGGATAAAACAAAAATCTCTTTTTGATCATATTATCGAAGACTCGGATGCTTTGGGCAGCCTTGCAAAAACCATCCAGATCAGGCAATTTAAAAAAATCCCGAGAAAACAGAAAACCTTTGTATTAAGCCGCAAAACCATTGAATCCCTTGGCGCCATTTCCCAGGCGTTTGGAACTCCCCGGGATGCCCTTGTTGAATATTCGATCCAAAAACTTGAATCCATTATTACGGCTGAAAAAGAAAAGCATAAAGAACGAAAAATCCTGCAGAAAGAAATTATTGACCACTTCTACCAGGGAAAATTACTCTACCAAAAAGCCATAAAAATTCTGGGCAAAGATGATCCTTTTACCCGGAGAATTGGAAAAGCAATATTTGACTGCCGGAAAAGGGAAGCAGAGTTATCTGAGTTTATTGAAAAAAGTAAAATTTTAGAAAATTTTTAATAGTAAAACATGAGACTTATCGTGCGAACAAAATTTCACACATCAACTCTCAACACCACTAATTAAGGAGAAAACGTTGATTGAAGTTCAAAACCTGACCAAGTATTTTAAAGACTTCCGTGCTGTCAACAATATCAGCATGACGATCCGAAAAGGTGAAATTTTAGGTCTTCTGGGTCCAAACGGTGCGGGGAAAACAACAACATTAAGAATGTTAACCGGGTATTTCAGGCCAAATTCAGGCACAATAAAAATAAAAGGCTTTCAAATGCCCAAAGATGCCATCCGGATAAAATCCCTGATCGGATACCTGCCTGAATCCGCTCCCCTTTACCACAACATGCTGGTCTATGACTATCTTGAGTATGTGGCCAAAATAAAAGGGATTGAAGACAAGGAAAAGCGATACGACAGATTCCTTCAATTATCAGATATCTGCGGGCTTTCCGCCATTATGGACAAACCCATTGCAAATCTCTCAAAAGGATTGAAACAAAGGGTCGGCATTGCCCATGCCATGATGACGGACCCTGAAATTTTAATTCTGGACGAACCGACTTCCGGTCTGGACCCGAACCAGATTGTTGAAATAAGGGATATCATTAAAACCATAGGTAAAGAAAAAACAATTATTTTCTCCACCCACATTTTAAGTGAGGCCGAGGCAACCTGCGATAGAATTGCCATTATTCATAATGGGAAAATGGTTGCCGATGATACAACTGCCAATCTTAAACTTGGGGCAGAGCAAAATTCTTTGATCAAGCTGTCCCTGAGAGGGGCTTTAAAAGAGGATGCTGCCTCCCTGTTAAAAAGTATTCATTCCTCTCTTGATATTAAAATAGTTGATCCCGTTGAAAAAGATCTTATCTCGTTTGAAGTCACTTATTCAAATGAAGGGTCAAAGAATCATGATTTCAGATCAGACATCTACCTTAAAATAAAAGAGACGGACTGGATAATCATACAACTTATAAAAGAATCCCAGACCCTTGAAAAAATATTCCGGGAATTGACAAGGGAGGACGCATAAATATCATGAAACAGATAAAAACTATTGCCATTAAAGAATTCAAAGATTATTTCATCTCACCCATTGCCTATATCGTGATATCTTTATTCCTGATTGTAACAGGATGGTTTTTCTTTTCCACTTTTTTTATTTTCGGACGGGCTGATCTAAGAGATTTTTTCTCTCTTTTGCCCATCATTTTTTCTTTTATCATTCCAGCCATTACCATGCGGCTTTTTTCCGAAGAAAAAAATGTAGGTTCCTATGAAACCATTTTAACAATGCCGGTATCTTTTACTGATATTGCCCTGGGCAAATTTTTTGCCGCCACCTTGTTTACAGCTTCCATGCTGCTTCCAACCCTGGCTTATCCGATTTTTATCTCATTTATTGGTGAAGTTGATCCAGGACCCGTAATAGGCGGATATATAGGGGCGATTTTTCTTGCTGCAGCCTATTGCTCCCTTGGATTGTTTGCATCGGCTCTTACACGAAATCAGATCATTGCCTTCATCATTGGCTGCTCTCTGTGTTTTACCTTAACCATTCTTGACAAACTCTTATTTTTCATGCCGTCAAAAATCATATCTGCCATAGAATACATTGGCGCAAACTCCCACTTCACTAATATTTCCAGGGGCATTATAGACTCCAGGGATATTCTTTACTTTGTGAGTGTGATCTTTATTTTTATTTTTTCAACCTATATTGTCATGCATGAAAAAAACTAAGGAGAAACCATGAATAACTTTTCAATAAAAGAAAAATATTTGAAATTTATTTTGTATATTATTGTCATTGGTTTAATAAACATTGTCGGGAGTACACTGTTTTTCAGGGCAGACCTGACAAGGGATAAAATTTATAGTTTATCACAGGCAAGCCGGGATGTTGTGGAAACCCTGTCAGAACCCTTGAGCATAAAGGTCTTTTTCTCAAAAGATCTTCCGGCACCCCACAACAATACAGAACGATATCTAAGAGACCTTTTGGAAGAATACGCGGCAAGAGGCAAACAATATTTTAATTATACCTTTTATAATGTAACGCAGGAAGAAGGTGAGCTTACGCAAAAGTCTGATGAAAACCGGGATATGGCAAAAGATTACGGTATACAGCCCGTCCAGATCAGAATCATGGAAAATGATGAGATCAAATTTAAAAAAGCCTATATGGGGCTGGTCATTCTCCACGGGGATTTAATGGAAAAAATTGAAGCCATTACCTCGACAAATGGTCTTGAATACAAGCTGACAACAGCGATCCAGAAGATGAACAACAAAGTGAGTGCATTGTTAAGGCTGAATGAAAAAGTAAAGGTCACCATGTATTTATCCTCTTCCCTTAACACCATTGCCCCCCTGATTAATCTCAATCAACTGCCAATGCTGGGGAAAGCCGTTGCTGATACCATTGAAAGCCTCAATAAAAAAAGCCTTGGTATTCTCGACTTCAACCAAATGGATATTTCCGATAAAAACAAGCTTGATGCCCTTGGTAAAAAATACGATTTAATGGCACTTTCCTGGCCTGCCGTCCCGGAAAAAAATATTCCGGCAGGTAGCGGGGTCGCAGGTCTTGTCATTGAATTTAAAGACAAGACAACGACTCTGCCCCTGATCAATGCCATGAAACTTCCCATCATTGGCACCACATACCAGATGGCAGATCCCGCTGCTCTGGAAGAAGAACTCAACGCTATTGTGGAAAAACTCATCGGCATTAACAAGAATATCGGGTTTCTTTCGGATCACGGCACCCAATCCCTTATGCCGGACAGAATGGCCATGATGCAGGGAAGACCGGGTGGTGGCCTGCAGACATTTAACACACTTGTCTCTTCCCGGTATTCCATCAAACCCATTGGTTTAAAAGATGGCATTATTCCAGATGGATTAAACTGCCTGATCATTGCAAAACCCACGGAAAAATTCTCAGATTATGAACTATTCCAGATCGACCAGGCCTTGATGAAGGGAACAAACCTTGCTTTTTTCTCGGATTCATTTAATGAAATCATGCCACAGCAAGGTGGGATGGGTATGCCGCCAAAATATGAACCCATTGATACGGGCCTTGAAAAACTATTAACCCATTATGGCATAAACATCAAAAAGGCCTATGTTTTAGACAAAGAATCCTATAAGCATCAAGCACCTCAAAATATGGGCGGCGGTGAACAAAACATTTATTTTGCCCCCATGTTAAAAGAAAAATCCATCAACAACACACCCGGGTTCATGGATAATATAAAAGGCCTCATTGCTTTGCAGATTTCGCCCCTTGAACTGGTGAATGAAAATATTAATAAAGACAAAGTTGTGGCAACAAAACTTTTATCTTCATCTGATGAATCCTGGCTGATGGAAAAAATGATCAATTTAAACCCGATGTTTATCACCCCACCTAAATCAAAAGCTGAGATGAAATCCTATGATCTTGCCTATCTCCTTGAAGGAACCTTCACAAGTTTTTTTAAAGGCAAAACCATCCCGGAAAAAGAGTTGGGAGAAAAAGATATTAAAGAAGAGGATAGCAAAAACCAGGATGAAAAGAATAAGCTTGAAAAGAATAAGCTTGAAGGCTTTACTGCCAGGAATACATTTTTAGAAACATCCAAACCGGCTAAATTGTTTGTTCTTCCCTGTTCCCAGATGCTTGAAGACAATATGCTGGACCCGGAAGGAAGATCAAGTAATGCCACCTTTATTTTAAATGTCATTGACCATCTGAATGGGGGAGATAAAATTGCCCGGCTGAGAAGCAAGCAACAGACATTGAACCCCATTGCCCAGACCACACCCTTTGGCAGAGGGATCATAAAGGCTGTTAATATTATTGGCCTGCCCATTCTGGTTATCCTGTTCGGCCTTGGTGTCCTGGCCAAAAGAACATCCCGGAAAAAGAAAATTGCCAACCGTTTTAACGCATAAGGAAAATGAACTCATGAAAAAAGAATATCTGATACTGGTTGCACTCATTCTAATTCTAGGTGCATACCTTTTGTTTCATAAAGAAAATACAAACCATTACGTGTTGCCTGATATTGCAAAAATAGACATCTCCAAAATCACGGGACTGGTTATAGAAAAAAAACAAAGCCCTATAGAATTTACAAAAAAAGAAGGAACCTGGATAGTGAGTGCCAAAGGATATCTTGCGGATTCTTCATCCATTGAAAAAATGCTGGATACCTTAAAAACATTGAAATTATCTGCACTGGTGTCACAAAAAGAGGATTTAAAACGATATCAGCTGGACGATGACAACCGAATCCTTTTTAAAGCCCTGACCGGGCAAAAAATCATTTTTGAATTTACCATGGGCAAAACAGCACAAAGTTTCAATCATACCTTTGTAAGATTAAAAGACGATAAAAATATCTATAGTGCCAATGGTAATTTCAGGTCTTATTTTGATAACCCCCTTGACGATTTCAGAGATAAAAAAGTCCTGGAATTTAAGGAAGAATCAATAAAACAGATCTTTATTGAAAAAAATGGAATATCCAAAACCATTATTTTAAAAAAGGGGGAAAAAGACAAGACTTCCATCACCTGGACCTCTGATGATGGGACACCTGTTGATACAAAAATGATATCAAATCTGATGTCTGCTATTTCATTTCTAAAGTGTGAAAAATATTTGGATGATGATTTCAAAAATAAACTTGAAAAAGAAAAACCCTTGTGTAAAATCATTCTTAAAAATAAAAACAACATAGAGTTAACGCTTTTTAAAATAGATACACAAGACAATTTAATCGGAATTTCGTCAATGAATGAATATGTTTTTACAATCAATCAATTCACGGGCAAAGAAATCTTACCGGCCATTGAAAATCTTCTTGGCATAACAAAAAAAGAAAAAAACAAGGACTAAACCCTTTATTGAAAATAGCATATCAACCTTATAAATAGTGCCTGAACGAAAAGCCGGAAATATAGTTTTTCAATTTTGGTTAGAGGCTTGCAACTATCCGAGATTGTTTTAGAATTTAGGATTAGGGTTGATATGCAGCCCATCATTTAAAATCACAGTCCATCCCCCGCTCATATTTTAAATTGGTCAACTTTCGGAGTTGCCAAATTTGAGTGGGCTCTAAAGACCAAACTGACAAAGTCATAAAATCTACCCGTCAAACAATTTTCAACACAATTTAAAAACTAACTCCACTTTCATCCATTTTTTCAACCAACCTCTAAAATCTATCTATATAATTGATCTATCTAAATATTTTTTTAAAAAAAATAATTTTTTTCTTGACTTCGTCTGTATTTTTCGTAAAAGTGTGGATCAAGGTGGTGGAAAGTGGATAAGTTAAACTATTTAACTAAGGCTTAAATAAGTGTTTCGATCAAGCTCCTTTCATACAATTGATGTCAAAGGCAGGGTAATTATTCCGGCAAGGTTCAAGAATATCTTGAAGGCGGATAAAGTCTATGGGGTCATGGTCTCAAACAAGGACGATTGTTTATACGCGTATACTTTTAGTGAATGGGAAAAAGTTGAAAACAAGATTCTGTCTGCAAAAACAAATGCCATGGCAGAGTTTAGAAGATTTTTTCTGGGTAATTCATGTGAGTGCTTATGTGACCGGCAGGACAGAATACTGATCCCTAAAAGTTTAAGAGAATATGCAAATCTTGAAAAAGAAATTGTTCTTGTGGGCAACCTGGATCGCTTCGAAATCTGGGCCCGAGATCAATGGGACACGATCAACAAAAGGATGGAGCAAAAACTTAAAAAAGAAGAAGTAAGAGAGGAAATCGCTTCTTTAGGGTTGTAAACAATGGGATTTGAGCATACGTCTGTAATGTCTCAAGAGGTGCGTGAGCACCAGAACCTTAAGCCCGGGGATATCAGTGTGGATTGTACTCTGGGGGGAGCAGGTCACGCACTTGCAACCATCAAGGCCATCCTCCCCGGCGGGTTGCTCATCGGCATTGACCAGGACATTGATGCCATTGCCCATGCTGAAAAAATTTTACATCCGTTTAAAGAAAATGTTCGGTTATTCCACAACAATTTTTCAGATCTTCCAGAGATTCTGAACACGAACCAGATCGACGGGGTAAACTCCATACTCCTTGACTTAGGCTTTTCACTGAACCAATTGAAAAACGGCAACCGCGGATTTAGTTTTAACAAGAATGAACCATTGGATATGCGAATGGATATTCGAAACAATCTGACAGCCTTTGAAATTATCAATTCATTCCAGGAGGATGAACTGATAAATATTTTCTTTAAATTCGGTGAAGAAAAATTCTCACGACGAATTGCAAAAAGGATAGTGGAAACGAGAGCCGGCTCACCCATCCATACAAGTTTGGAACTTGCACAAATTATTACTAAAGCAATTCCTGCAAAATTTGTATATGCTCAACGCATTCATCCGGCAACAAGAGTCTTTCAAGCGTTAAGAATTGCAGTCAACAGAGAGCTTGAGCGACTTGAAACCTTTATGGAAACCGTGCCCTCCCTTCTTTTAAAAGGCGGACGGCTTTGTGTTATTTCTTTTCATTCTCTTGAAGACCGAATTGTGAAACAGGCCATACGCAAATTTGAAAACGGCTGTACCTGTCCAAAAAATCTGCCGATCTGTTTATGCGGATTTGTTCCCCGGATGAAATCAATTTTTAAAAAACCATTAAAGCCCACAAAAGAAGAAATAGCAATCAACCCCATGGCAAGAAGTTCAAAATTAAGGGTGGCTCAAAAAATTTAGCCTATGACAATTAACAATGACATATCCCCCAAAAGGGCAAAACCACAAAAAGCAGGATTCACCTGGCTTGCCATAATCTGTCTTATTTTTTGTGAACTTCTGGTTTATACATGGGTCAGGACAGAGTCTACCCAGACCATTTTAAGAATATCCAAAGCACAGGCTGAAGTTATAGAAAAAACTTCTTACTACAGGGCTCTGTCAGTAGAAAGAGAACGGCTGAAATCAGATGACCGGATTACCCGCATTGCAAAAACCCTATTGAATCTTTCCACTGATACATTGAACCAAACCATTTATCTTTCAGGGGAAAAAGAGTGATGTCAAAAAAATCCAACAATGGGATAAAACAAAGAATCGTTTTTATTCAGATTTTAATTGTTATATCGATCTTTCTCCTGGGTGCCAAATCCTTTGACATACAGATTTTCAAAGCCAAAGAACTTTCCCGAAAAGCAGAAAACAGCTATTCAAGACATATTACAATTAAAGGGGAAAGAGGGCAGATTTTTGATAGAAATATGAACAAACTTGCCACCAGTATTGATGCTTTTTCCATCACTGCCTGTCCTTTAAAAATAAAAGAGCCCGGGCCTGTTGCAAAAAAACTTTCCAAGATACTGGGGATAAACCAGGGAAAACTTAAAAAAACGCTTTCATCCCAGAACATGTTTGCCTATTTGGCCAAAGGTATTTCTCCTGATCAGGCTGAACAAATCAGAAAATTGAACCTGGATGGTATTTATTTTGAAAATGATGCTAAGAGATTTTACCCCAACAGGGAGCTTTGTGCACAAGTCATCGGATTTACAGGGACAGATGATTCAGGGCTTGAGGGCCTTGAATTTAAGTATAATTACGTTCTGGAAGGCAAAATCTTGAAAATAAAGATTAAAAAGGATGGGAATGGGGGAATACTTGATATTGACAAGGGGAAAAGAGAAAAACTAAGGGGAAAGTCCATAGTCCTGACCCTGGATAAAAAAATTCAATTTTTAAGTGAGCAAATACTTGAAAAAACCGTTAAGGCTCACCAGGCTAAATCAGGGATAGCCCTGGTGATGAGGCCTCAAACCGGAGAAATTCTTTCCATTGCCCATTTCCCGCAATTCAATCCAAACAATTTTAAACAATATAATCATATTGTTTTTAGAAACCGTGCCGTCACAGATGCATTTGAGCCGGGATCGGCCATGAAGGTATTTACTGCTGCGGCAGCTTTGGAAAATGGTTTTGAGCCCAAATCCATCTTTTTTTGTGAAAACGGCACCTATAAGATAGGTAGATTTACCATTCATGACACCCATCACTATGATTGGCTTTCCATAAATCAGATCATCAAATTTTCAAGTAATATTGGAGCTGCTAAAATCGGGGAAAAAATCGGGGATAAGGCCTTGCATAATTATCTTACTGCCTTTGGGTTTGGAAACAAAACCCGCATTGAGTGCCCAGGAGAAACATCCGGTCGCCTGAGTCCCTATCAAAAATGGTCTAAAATCGATGCAGGTACCATTTCTTTTGGCCAGGGCGTTTCTGTTTCTGCCATACAACTTATCAGTGGTATCAGTGCAATTGCAAATGATGGCGTTCTTATGAAGCCATTGTTGATAAAGAAAATCATTTCCAGCACCGGGGAAAACTTAAAAGTATATCACCCGGAAAAAATCAGGCGGGTCATCTCCTCAAAAAGTGCCCGTCGGGTTAAAACGATGATGCGTCTCGTCGTAGAAGCTAAAGGAACCGGAAGCAAAGCTGCAATGGTCGGATATACCGTTTGCGGGAAAACCGGAACCGCCCAGAAAGCCCTGAAAGATCAAAAAGGTTATTCAAAAGACAATTATATCTCTATTTTTACCGGGTTTGCACCGGAGGCTAACCCTGAACTTGCGATTCTCATAGCCGTTGATGAGCCGAGGAAGCAATATTATGGTGGAGATGTTGCTGCACCTGCTTTTAAAACAATCATGGCTGAATCCTTCAGCTATTTAAATATACCTCCTGAAAAAAACAGGGACATGGTGGTTCTGGTATCACCTGGAGAACAACATTGAAGCTGTCTTATCTGATAAAAGAGTTTCCAGAATCTGTCATCACCCATGATTATGACATTTCCTCTATTGCTTCAAACTCCAGAAATATCCAGCCGGGGGGTCTGTTCATTGCGGTTAAAGGATTTGTATCTGACGGACACGATTATATTGACCAGGCCTTTGAAAAAGGGGCTGTAGCTGTTATTGCCCAAACCAATCCGAAAAATCTGAAAGACGTCATTCTGGTTAAAAACTCAAGACTTTCCATGGCCTTTATTGCAGCCAATTTTTATGGTAATCCATCAAAGGAGATGACCCTTGTGGGCATCACTGGAACCAATGGAAAAACCACAACCACATGGCTGTTAGAAAGTATTTTTAAAACCTGTGGATTTTCAACGGGTGTTATTGGAACCGTCAACATCCGGTATAACCATCAGATTTTTGACAATCCTATAACCACACCGGATTCCATTGATCTTCAAAAAACCCTTTATGAAATGAAAAACGCAGGGATCACCCATGTCATCATGGAAGTTTCATCCCATGGACTTGACCTCAACAGGGTGGATTGCTGCCGGTTTGATATAGGGGTATTTACCAACCTTTCCCAGGATCATCTGGATTATCACAAGGGAATGACAGAATACTTTAATTGCAAAAAAAGATTTTTTACCCAGTGTCTCAAATCAAACAGAAAAAACAACCCCATAGCCGTTCTGAATATAGATGATCCAAAAGGAGAGATCCTTTTAAAGTCTCTTGACTATAGAATCATTGCTGTCAGCACACAAGACAAAACAGAGGCCTATTCACAGGATATCATCGATGATATTCATGGGTTGTCCGGGACCATTTATCTGCCGAATACTTCATTTTATTTAAGATCACAATTGACGGGCACCTTTAATTTAGAAAACATCCTGTGCGCCACAGGCGCAGCCCATGCCCTGGGTATCACTGCTAACCAGATCAAAACAGGGATTGAAAACTGTCACACCATTCCAGGCCGCCTTGAAAAAATTGATAATTCCATTGACCGATTTTTATTTGTGGATTATGCCCATACACCTGGTGCCCTTGAATCCATTTTGATGACCTTAAAACAACGTGCTCCTAAAAGGATCATCACTGTTTTCGGATGCGGTGGAGACAGGGATCGATCAAAACGCCCCTTGATGGGACAAGTGGCCTGTACGCACAGCCATATTGCAATTGCAACCTCAGATAACCCCCGAACTGAAAATCCGGATGCCATTATAAATGATATTCTTGAGGGGTTGGATGGATTCCACATCCTTTCTGAAAATGATCTGTTGTTCCATCCGTATAAGAAAGGCTATCTGGTTGAAACCGACAGAAAAAAAGCCCTGAAAAAAGCCATATATATTTCAAAACCCGGAGACATCATTATCGCTGCAGGCAAAGGCCATGAAACTTACCAGATTACCAATGCAGGAATCATTCACTTTGATGATAAGGAAGAATTCACAAAAGCTGCAATAGAATTTGCAAATCAGTTCAAACCAATTCCATGGAGAACAGATGATCTTTCAAAGGCTTTAAATACAGAACCTGTTTTTTCAACAATTAAAAAGGATTATCATTTTACCGGAATCTCCACAGACTCCCGGACAATTGCTGAAACCCAGATTTTCATCGCGCTTAAAGGAGAGAACTTCGACGGCCACACCTTTATTAAAAGTCTTATGGAAAAAGGGATAAAAGGATTTATCACAACAAAAGGATTCATCAAAACCCTGGATAAGAACGCCAAAAAAGCCTTGTTTCAAAAAAATATGATTATTTTTGAGACCGCGGATACCTTAACTGCCCTGGGACAGCTTGCCAGGTATCAAAGGGTTCGATCAAATGTCAAGGTGCTTGCCATTACAGGTTCCAGCGGCAAAACAACCACAAGAAGAATTATTGAGGAAATTTTTAAAACCCGGTTTCACATTCATGCAACCATTGGAAATTTTAACAACGAAATTGGTTTGCCACTCACCCTTTTATCACTTTCCCATAACCATGAATGGGCCATTGTTGAAATGGGCATGAACCACCCGGGTGAGATATCAAGGCTAAGTCAGATAGCACTTCCTGATATTGCCATGGTGATCAACACGGCCGGTGTCCATTTAGAGGGACTTGGCAGCGTAGGCAATGTGGCAAAAGCAAAGGCTGAAATTTTTGACGGCATAAGAAAAAATGGTGTCGCTATCCTCTTTGCAGATGACCCAAGGCGTAACATTCTTGAAAAAAAAGCCCGGGAAAAGAATATTCAAACCCTTCTTTTTTTTGGTTCCGGCAATGGTTCCAATATTCGATCCTTTAAAGTTAAAACCCTGGGTGATTCAACGGAATTTACAATTAAAATAAAAAATCTGGAAACACCTTTTTCCATTAACTCTCCTGCCCCTTTCATGGTTGACAACTGCCTTGCAGCAATTTGTGCGGCAGGATCTGCCGGAATATGTCCCGAGGGTATTAAAAAAGGGATAAAGGCTTTTACCCCTGTAAAAGGAAGGATGAACATTTACAGGCTTTCAGATCTCATACACATTATTGATGATACCTATAATGCAAACCCTGCTTCCGTGGCCCAGGCCTTGAACACGCTGAATATCGTCAGCAAAGACAAAAACAGTATTGCCGTTCTCGGAGATATGCTGGAATTAGGGGATGAATCTGCCTTTTATCATCGGCAGATCGGACAAAAGGTGGCCATGCTGAGAATAAACAAATTATACGTTTTCGGCAGCCTTGTAAAACACACCATGGAAGGCGCAATTGAAAATGGATTTTCAAAGGACAATATATTCCATGGAACAAAAGACCAGATCGTTGAAAAATTATTAGACAACGCGAAGACCAAAACCTGGATTCTTGTAAAAGGTTCCCGTGGTATGGCCATGGAAACGGTCATACAGGGACTTGAAAAACTCATAATGGTGGCATAGGATGCTGTACGAATTTTTATATCCATATCATGTTGATTTCTCGTTCTTAAATATATTTCGATATATTACATTCAGAACTATTTATGGTGGACTGACCGCGTTTTTAATATGTTTGCTTTTAGGGCCTTTTGTTATCAGAAAACTTACCCGGATGCAAATCGGACAAATCATCCAGACAGACGGGCCTAAGTCTCACCTGGGCAAACAAGGCACGCCAACAATGGGCGGCATTTTGATCCTTTTTTCTGTTTTTATAACCACCATCATCTGGGGGAAACTGTCCAACCATTATGTCAACATTCTTCTTCTGACCCTTGTCCTTTTTGGATGTATCGGATTTATTGATGACTATCTCATGCAGATCAAAAAAAGAAATATGGGATTTACCGCCAGGGGCAAATTTCTCATCCAGGTATTGTTTGGCCTGATAATTGGTTGGCTGATCTATAAATGTCCTGATTTTAATTCCTTTCTGACAATTCCCTTTTTTAAAAATATTTCCCCGGATTTAGGGATCTGGTATATCCCCTTTGCCTGTCTTGTCATTGTAGGCACTTCAAATGCAGTGAACCTGACGGATGGACTTGACGGGCTTGCCATAGGCCCATATATCATTGCCGGCGTCACCTACATGTTCTTTGCCTATGTTACAGGTCATGTCCATATCGCTGAATATCTTCATCTAAAATATATTGCCTCGGCCGGAGAAATAGCCGTAATCTGTGGAACTCTGGCAGGTGCCGGATTAGGATTTTTGTGGTTTAATGCACACCCGGCCCAGATTTTTATGGGCGATTCAGGTTCTATTCCACTAGGCGGTATTCTGGGAACCATTGCCGTAATGACAAAACAGGAAATACTTTTGGTCATTGTCGGAGGGCTGTTTGTCATTGAAGCCTTATCCGTTATCATTCAAGTGTCCTATTTTAAACTGACAAAAGGGAAAAGAATTTTTCGAATGGCCCCTTTACACCATCATTTTGAACTTAAAGGCTGGCACGAATCAAAGGTGATTGTCCGGTTCTGGATTATATCCATAACCCTGGCCTTATTATCCTTGAGTACCCTGAAAATAAGGTAGATGAATGTGAAAAAAGAAAAACAACCATATTTTCTGATCATTGGCCTGGGAGCATCTGGGATGTCCATGGCAAAATTCCTTCATTCCAAAGGCAAGACAGTTATTGCCACTGACATTGATGATTCAAAAACAAAAATTGCCGAAGAACTCAATGCGCTTGGAATTAAAACCCAAATCGGCTTTCACGAACCTAAAACCTTTAACCAGGCAAGCTTTCTAATACCCAGTCCCGGCATACCAGAAACCAATACTTTTATCCGGACAGCAGTCAATCTTGGGGTCACGATCACAAGCGAACTGGATATTTTCACCCGATACAACACCCTTCCGGTCATTGCCGTTACAGGAACCAACGGCAAAACCACAACGACAACTTTAATCAATGATATTTTAAAATATTGCGGCTATACTCCTTTTGTCGGGGGGAATATTGGAACACCCCTGGTGGATCACTTGATGAACAAAGGAAAAACCGATGTCATTGTAGCTGAAATATCCAGTTTTCAATTGGATATTTCAAGTCGGTTCAGACCTGATGTGGGAGTTCTCTTAAATATTTCAGAAGATCATCTGGATCGATATGAAAATTTCAGGGCTTATGAAGCTTCCAAATGGAGTATTTTTAACCATCAGACTCCTTCTGACACAGCCGTGATCAATGAATCCACAAAAGGCTTTGATGTATTGTCCCCAAAATTAAACTCAAAAATTTTCACATTTTCATCGGGCAAAGATTCCCTGACAACCTGCAATGCAAAAATCAGTTCTGAAAGCATTAAAATTATTACCAGGGAACTGAATA
>JAOZRF010000245.1 GCA_029940245.1 Desulfobacula sp. | reverse complement strand
TCAATTTTTCCAATCGTGGGGCAGGAAGAATCCTTTTGATTATTTAAAAGGATTGAAGGATGATTTAAACATCAACATTCCGGGATGCTTTTAACCTCCTTAAATCCGATAACTTTTGATTCCCTGGTTTAAAACACTACAAAATAAGTGAGTCTGATGCCAGGGATGCTACAGTTTCGACCTTTATTCCCAGTTTATAATGATTGGAAAGCTCTGTTAACTGCTTGTGGCAGGACAGACAGGCCGTGGCAAGATGGGTCAGGCCTGTTGCTTTCATCTGGTCTGCCTTGGGCTTGCCCGTGATCATTCTTTTCGGAGTGCTGTGGCTGTCCTGAAGCAGACCGCCGCCGCCGCCGCAGCAGATACCGTCTTCCCTGTTGGGTATCAATTCCATGATCCCCTCGCAGACCATGGAAAGCAGTTCTCTTGGGGGATCATACCCCCCTGATTTTCTGGCAATGTTGCAGGGGTCATGGTAGGCAATTTTATAGGGGTGCACGGCAGGATCAAATTTTAAGACCCCTTTTTTAGCATAGCGAACTATAAGCTCGGGCATGCTGAGCACTTCAAACTGGGGTTTTCGACCAATGATATCTTTCAGAAGAAATTTCAAGACATGGTATGCATGGCCGCATTCTGACAGCACAAGGGTCTCGATACCGAGTTCTTCGGCCGGTTCAACCACCATCAGGGCCATCTTTTTCATAATATCATCCTTGCCTGCAAAATATCCCCAGTTGGTCACATCTGTATGATGGGCAGACATGGTCCAGGTTTCCTTTATGGCATGAAAGAGCTTTGCCATGGCAGACAAATGCAGCAGATTGATACCAAGCTCCCTTGGATTTGGCAGATAAAGAAGTTTGGTTCCTTTTATATCATGGGGAATGATGGCATTGGGATCATCCATGTCATCTGTAAATTCTTCGCTGACCCATTCAACTGTTTCCACAAACTCCTCTTTGGTCAGACCGTTGACATCGCCCGTTTCTAAACGGGTTTTAATTCCTTTTTTAATGTCTACCGGTGTTTTCCCATCTGCAATGGCAAGGCTTCGGGCTTTTGCGACAACCTTGTCCATTGTGATGCCCATGGGGCAACCTTGTGTGCAACGGTTGCACAAAAGGCAGTCCCAGATCATATTGCTGTTTACAAGTTGTTCATCAAGCCCCAATGCAGCCATGCGGATCATCGCACGGGGCAGGGGGCCGCCTTGCCCTTCAAACCAGGTACACCTGGAGTTGCACGCGCCACATGTCAGACACTCGGAAATATTATCTCCCAAAGGAAATTGATTCAGCATTTTATACAGATCCGAAGTTTTATTTATACTTGCATTACCCATGTTTTTTTATCCTTTATCCTTACATATTGAAAATAAACCGTTCAAATTTTCTGGTTTCATTGGCAGCGATTGGTTCCCAGACAATTTTTGAAGCATCCATCCCTGGGATACTTAACACCTGTCGTACGCTTGCATCTGCCACATTACTACCTTTAACGGATCTGCAGTTGTCTTCGTGGCAACCTGCGACAATTACTTTTGATGCGCCGTTTAAAAGGGCT
This sequence comes from Desulfobacula sp., assembly GCA_029940245.1. Taxonomy (GTDB): domain Bacteria; phylum Desulfobacterota; class Desulfobacteria; order Desulfobacterales; family Desulfobacteraceae; genus Desulfobacula. The sequence continues at coordinate 3,477 of JAOZRF010000245.1, read as the reverse complement.
TTAAGAAGCACATCGCTGCTGATTCTACAGGCACAGGAAATGGGGATAAGCGTGATATTATCCGGCAGTGCAATATTGCCTGCCGCAAGGGCGGCCGAGCGTTCGCAGGCCAGAATGACGATCTTGTCTTTTGTGACTTTTCCGGTAATTATATCATTGGCAAGCGTTTTTGATTCAATGGCATAGGCCGGGCAGCTGGATACACAAAGATGGCATGAAAAGCAGGAATCCTGTACGATCTGGGGCCTGTTGTTTTCATTCATTATAATGGCCGAGTGCGGGCATACCCTGATACAGGTCAGACACTGGGCACATTTTTTTTGATCAATTTCAACCCAGGTATCACCTTTGATTTCAATCTTTGGCAAATCAAAAGATTCCGTGGAAAAAGCAGCCAGAATATCATTGATTTCATTGTCAAGGTCATTCTGGTCTGTCTCATCATGGCAGGTTCCAGCAAAAAATATGCCTTTTCGAGGGCTTTGGGTCAGGCGGTGCCGGATGTTGGCAGATTGTAAAAAGCCTTCCCTGTCAAGGGGCTGGTGCATTAGATCACCGGCATTTTTAAAGCCGGGGGCTGGTGAAAGGCTGGGTGGCAAAACAAGGCAGTCACAATTTATATCCAGTTCAATGGAAGGCAGCGTGGCTTCTTTGAGTTTGATCAGAAATCCTTTACCAGAATCCTCTATTTTTAAATCTTTATTTGTTTCAAATCTGAAAAAATTAATACCCTTTTGCCTGGCAGTGTCATAGAGGCGCTGGGCTGATGCACCGTTAACCAGCATCTTGTTCATGATGATGGAAATATTTTTCCCCAACTCCGTGGCTTTGACCGATGTTTCCAGTGCAAGCCTTGCAAAGGATTTGATTTCCGGGCCAAAATAATCCAGCAGAATGACGATATTATCCGGAAGATTGTCAGGATCGGTTTTAATTCGTTTTGCCCATCCATCAAGACTCAAGGGTTTATTTAAGAGACCACCTAGTCTGTTCAATGATTGCTCTGGTTCAAATGCAGCAATGATAGCCCCACAGGTCAGATTTTTCTTTTTATTGTTTAATTGATAATATAGAGAAAAATTTCCCGCAGTTCCATTGATGGAAATAATATTGGTGTCATTTAAAATAGTGATCGGGGTGTCCGCAGAAAGGCTTTTTCCCGGCCCGAAAAGCCAGGTAGGATAGCCTTTTGAAGAAAGTGCAAGGGCGGTCTGATCTGCCTGTATCCCTTCTCCAAACACGGCAATGCGCACTTTCTTCTTTTTGTTCAGCCCAAGGTCCTCAATGACTTTACCAGCCGCTATTCTGCCATCCTGTTTTGAAGTCAGGATATCTTTGGGGCCATTGGCACATCCTGCAATCACAACGTCCTTTGAAAGAGATGCCTGATCTGTATTGAAAAATCCCCAGGAATTGGGTTGCACATCAAGCATGTCGCAAGTTGCCTTAAGGTTTTCAGAAGGCAGCATGCCAACGGAAAGCACGATGAGATCAAAGGCTTTGGAAACCCTGGAAAGGGTTTTTTTATCTTCTGCCACAAGGGTCAGCATTTTGGTTTGATTATTTTCAAGAATTTCGGCAGGAACTCCTTGAATCAGTTCAATGTTTTTGGAAAGTTTTTCAAACAAAGGCCTTATTTCCTTTCCAATGACCTGAAGATCCATGTAAAAAAGTGTTATTTCAGACTCAGGAAAAAGATGGGTAATTTTGTTGGCGTGGCGCATGGATATCTTGCAGCACACCTGGGAACAATAGTCTCTGCCTTGCTCCCGATTTCGGGAACCCACACACTGGATAAAGGCAATCTTTGGATCAGGTTTCTGGTTAAAATATGGAAAAAGCGTTTCTTCTTTCAAAAGGGTATTCAATTCAGCCGTGGTGATTACATTTTTATACGCATCATAGTGAAGGGAATTTATCCCGGCAGGATTAAAGGGTGAAAATCCCGTGGCCATGATAATTTTTTCTACAAAAAAGGATACCTTGTTTTCTAAAATAATTTCATAACTCTGGTTTTTTTTATTTATGGCTTTAACAATAGTATTGAGGTGTAAAATAAGATTTGCCTGTTTTTGAACCTGGTCAGCCATTTCAATACTCAGGCAGGCCCCGCAGTTTTCACAGGATTCCGTTGCCATACAGGCCCATTTGGCAGCATGTCCGCCAGGGGAGTTTTCTTTTTCCACAAGGTATACAACAACATTCTGATCAGCAAGGGCCTGGGCTGCAGCCATTCCCGCAACACCTGCCCCCAGGATCAGAATATTTGGTATCGTTTTTTTCATATCTTCCTCCAAATTTTATCTATGCTAATTATGCAAAAATCAAATAATCAAATAATCAAATAGCAAATTAGTAAAATTACCGAAAAAACCTTATCACATTACAGAATTAAAAAAAATAAAATAATCCAAATCAGGTCGCAGCAAGAAAGGATGCGGCAATGATAAGGATGGTGATAACAAGGGCAAGGGGTTGTTTTTGCGAAAATTGAAATGTTCTGTTTAAAGGGAAAAAAATGATTCCCGACCCAAGCCCGCTTAAGAATCCAAAAAAATGAGCCATAAAATCTGTACGCTCGCCATGGCTGAACATAGCGACCATAAGAGCGCCTGCAAAGACAGGCAAAAGCTTGTTTAATTTAAGCGGTTTTCCTTTTTGGGTTACCTGGAAGGCCACAAGAAGGCCTGCTGCTCCCATGACGGCTGTTGAAGCCCCAATGGAAAGATGGGCGGTTTTGTAGAGGTGAGCATTGAAAAGATTGCCAAGGGTACCGGCAAAAAGCAGCATAAAAGGCCCAACACCAAACCCTGAAAGGCTGATAAAGGGTGCTGCGAAAATGAGTATCCCGGCCATATTTCCGGTAAGGTGGCGGGCATCTGAATGCAGAAACAAAGCAGTAATAGCCCTGTAGGTCTCTCCCTGAAGGATAAAGAAGGCAGAGGCGCCATATTTTAATATCATGGCTTCGTGGACCTGGTAATGAATACAGGCTGCATGAAAAAAGAAGAGCAGTCCCATGATACAAAAGGCTGGATATGATTTAAATGAGCTTATGGGAATTTGATTTAATTTTTGTTTGAGCCCGAAAAATTTATTTTCTTTATAATAGGTCTCAACCATGATGCGGGCTTTTTCCATATCTGTTTCATTTACAAGGATATTAAAAAAATTGTTTTCTTGTTCAACCCGGGTTTCAATATTTTGAGAGGTTAAAATCAGGATGATTAAATCTGCCTTTTTGACAGGAAGACCAATGAATAATTTTTCCATATCCTGGCTCATGGGTTAAAGGGACTTGACCTTTTATAATAATGATTTTAATACAATTCAAAAACAAGCAGTTTTTTTAATTGCTTAACTTTCGGACTTGCCTGGTTTAAGTGGGGTCAGGCTTGCATTATTGCATTTTTGATATAGAGTTATTGATAAAAACACAATAAAACAAGCCTGACCCCGTCTGCAAGAACTTAAGAC
>JAOZRF010000244.1 GCA_029940245.1 Desulfobacula sp. | reverse complement strand
TGGGTTGTAGAGGTAATCAGGTCTGCAAATCCCACAGGACTTGGGTGGAGGCCTGTTGCAACAAGCCCTGCAATATGGGCCATATCCACCATAAAAAGGGCATCTACAGATTTGGCAATTTGAGAAAAATCTTTAAAATTAATAATTCTGGGGTAGGCACTGGCACCTGCCACAATCAATTTAGGCCGGTGTTTTTTTGCCAGCGCTTCAACCTGATTCATGTCAATCCGCTCGGTTTCAGCGGACAGTCCATAATGTACAAAATCAAAGAGTTTACCTGAAAAGCTGACAGAAGCCCCATGGGTCAGATGACCGCCATGGGAAAGGTCCATGGCAAGAATCCTATCCCCGGGATTCAGCACTGCAAAATAGGCCGCCATATTGGCTCCTGAGCCGGAATGGGGCTGAACATTTGCATATTCGACCTTGAATAGTTTTTTAGCGCGCTCAATGGCCAGATTTTCTGCCTGGTCCACATATTCACAACCGCCATAATATCTTCTGGCAGGATAGCCTTCTGCATATTTATTGGTCAGAATGGATCCCTGGGCGGCCATGACTGCCGGACTGACAATATTTTCAGAAGCAATGAGGTTTAATTCAGTTTCCTGCCGGTCTGCCTCCTGCCGGATAATTTTTTCGATCTGTGAATCCGTCTGCCCGATAATCCCCATTTTAATATCCTTTTTGTGGTAATCTAATTATCTATGGTTTGAAGCCTTTCCAGATGCCGCCCGCCTTCAAACCCTGTGTCCAGCCAGGTTTGAACAATTTCAAAGGCAAGGATATCTCCCAGGACACGGCCACCAAGAACCAGGATATTGGAATCATTATGACGTCTGCTCATCTTTGCCGCAAAAAGATCAGAGCAAAGGGCAGCCCTTACCCTGGGGAACCGATTGGCCACCATGGACATGCCAAGGCCGGTGCCGCAAAGCAGTATCCCCTTTAAATATTCTCCTTTTGAGACAGCATGGGCTAGTTTTTTCCCAAAATCCACGTAATTAACAGATTCCTGGCTTTTGGTGCCGCTATCAAAAACCTGATACCCCTTGTCAATGAGATAGGCTTTTATTTTTTCTTTCAGCTCATACGCGGCATGATCACATCCGATAATAATGGGTTTGCCTGTTTCCATTTTTTCCTAATTTTAAAATTTTGACTTTATAAAATCAATGGCATTCTGGACTGTAATCAGTTTTTCAGCATCATCATCATCAATTTCAATTTCAAAAATTTCTTCCATTGACATGATCAGCTCTACAATTGTCAACGAATCAGCACCTAGATCATCAATCAGAGATGCTTCCGGAACAATATCCTCGATATCAATACCAGGAATTTTTTCTGCAATCACTTTTTTTACTTTTGTTTCAACCGTCATGGTAAGGACTATCTCCTATGCCTATTTTTCATCATCAATTGAAATTACATTTCTATCTTTATATGCACCGCATTCAGGACAGGCTGTATGGGGAAGTTTGGGTTCCTGGCATTCAGGGCACACACTCACTGTTGGTGCACTTATTTTGTAATGTGTCCGCCTTTTTCTACCCCTTGCCTTGGAGCTCTTTTGTTTAGGTACTGGCATTGATCTCTCCTAAGTATATTATTTTATTTGAATTTTTAATTATTATATTCCAATATAATAGAGCAACCATATTTACCCCAATTTCCCAAAAGTGTCAAGGAATTAAACTATTGCCCGAATCAAAGTTTTGTGGTAGTTAAGGGCTCGATTTTACACAATAATCTTTTTATGGAGAACAAATGGATACAATTATCACACGGTTTCCCCCTTCCCCCACAGGATACCTGCACATTGGAGGCGCTAGAACCGCTCTTTTTAACTGGCTTTATGCCAGAAAAAACAAGGGGAAATTTGTTTTAAGGATAGAAGATACTGATGCTGCAAGATCCACAAAAGAGTCTGTGGATGCCATATTGGAATCCCTGGAATGGCTTGGACTTACCTGGGATGAAGGTCCCTATTTTCAAAGCCTGCGATACGCCATCTATGCTGAATACATTGAAAAACTAATTGAATCCGGATCTGCCTATTATTGTTCCTGCACCCCGGACCAGGTCAATGTCATGAGAGAAGAGGCAAAGGCCAGGGGATTAAAACCCATGTACAACGGCAACTGCCGGCAAAAAAATCTTAAAAAAGGGACAAACACGGTTGTTCGCCTTAAAACCCCGGACACAGGTGTTACCATTGTCAAAGATATTGTCAAGGGGGCTACTGCATTTCAAAACGCTGAAATGGATGATTTTATTATTCAGAGAAGTGATGGAACTCCCATGTACAATCTGGCAGTTGTTGTGGATGACCTGACCATGGGAATCAATACCATCATCCGGGGAGATGATCATTTGATAAATACGCCAAAACAGATGCTGATTTACCAGGCTCTTGATGCAGAAATGCCGGTTTTCGGCCATGTCCCCATGGTCCTGGGATCTGACAAATCACGCCTGAGCAAACGTCATGGCGCCATGTCAGTGGGCGAATATAAAGACATGGGCTTTTTACCCGATGCCATGATCAATTATCTGGTACGCCTTGGCTGGTCCCATGGTGATCAGGAATTCTTTGAACGAGACGAGCTGATTGAAAAATTTGATCTTGAACACCTGGGCAGGTCTGCCTCCATGTTTGACATTGACAAACTTATTGCGCTTAACTCAAAACACATACAGAGCAAAAGCCCGGAAAAACTGGCAGGCCATCTTTTATTTCATTTAAATAGCTTAGGGATTAATGCTGAAAATGATTCCTTTACTCAAGGGGTTATTAAGACCCTTCAGCCCAGGAGCAAGACCCTTGTTGAAATGGCTGAAAATGCAGCTTTTTATTATCAGGACAAGGTACAATTTGATGAAACAGCAGCCAAAAAATTTCTCACGGCAGACATAGTAGATGTGTTACAGAAAGCTGTAGATGATATTAACGCTCTTGAAGTCTATACCCAGGAAACACTTGAAGATATATTCAAAAAAATAATGGCGGAAACCAAACTTAAGTTTGGAAAGATTGCCCAGCCTTTAAGGGTGGCCATCACCGGCACAACGATCAGTCCGGGCATATTTGAAATGCTTCTGGCCCTTGGAAAAGACAAAACCGTTCTAAGAATCAAAAGCGCTATCCAGGTTATTCAGGATCAGGATAAAGAATAAAGAATCCCGGCATATCCGACAAAACTCTGGGAAGCAGATTTTTCAAAACTTGTGGCGTAGTCAAGTTCAACAGCCCCGGCTGCGCCAAATTTTTTACCGGCAGCAGCAGTTGCTGCAGCGGAACCTGAACAGCACATATTTTTATTTTCCAGGCCCTGGGCAATAATTTTTGATGCATCCATTGTTATCATTGCCTTAATCGCATTTCTATCATTTGTATTTTTAACCCATTCCACAGCCTTTTCACCGGTTCCGGCAATTGTAAAACCAAAATCAGGGCCATAATGGGTCATATCTGTAGACCCTATGATCCTGACATTTTTTGACAGATTTTTGGCTTCCTCAACAGCCATACTGCCTATAACGGCCGCAAAAAATGATGGGGCCACACCACAGACAACTATTCTTGCATCCGGATAAAAGTATTTTATAAAAGGATATTGAAGTTCAAAGGTGTTGTCATCGGGAAATTTATGCGGTGACCTCTGTCGGACACCGATACCGGCAATAATATTATCTGTGAGTTCCTCATCCACTTCAATGGGGCCAAAGGGTGTTTCAACGGCACCATGGCTCAAAATAAAGGGTTCAGACTGCTTATGCATGTGACCGCCAAAAAGAATAATGGTGTCAATTTTTTCATCTGATTTAAGAGATGCAATTACCCTGCAGGCAATTGATCCTGAATAATACCAGCCTGCATGGGGAACAATACCTCCTACAAAATTGCCATCAAACGACCCTTGCTTTTCTTTTAAAAAGCCTTTAATGGATGCTTCACACTCAGCAGCACTGGCAGGATACCAGGAACCGGCAAAAGCCATTTTCTTTTTTTCCATGGTATAGCTTCCCCCTTTAAAACTATTTTCCTGTTTTTTCAAACACTTTAATCTTCAACCAATCAAGCCAGGGTTCAACCCCTTCTTCAGTCCTGGCTGAAACCTCAAACACTGGCAAATGAGGATGCACCTGTTGCATATTATCCTTTGCCAGCCCGGCATCAAAATCAAGATATGGCAGCAGATCAATTTTATTTAGAATTGCCACATCCGCCACCCTGAACATCAAAGGATATTTCAAGGGTTTATCTTCCCCTTCGGTCACGCTTAAAACAACAGCTCTTGCATCTTCCCCGATATCAAACTCAGCAGGGCAGACAAGATTCCCGATATTTTCCACGATGAGAAGATCAAGATCAGAACATCCTAATCCTTCTGCTGATGCAAAGATCAAGGGGGCAGACAGATGGCAGTCACCGCCAAACCGGTCTGTATTGATCTGGGTAACTTTGGCACCGGTTACATCAAGCCTGTCCGCATCATTTCTGGTACATATATCTCCCACAATCACTCCCACTCGGACATTGGGCATCAACTTTTTAAGGCTTTTGCAAAGGAGCTGTGTCTTGCCTGAACCAGGAGATGACATCATATTAAGCACAAATACATTATGTTCTTTAAAAAATTTTCTATTTTTATCTGCCTGGGTCTCATTTGCTTCAAGGACTCTTTTCTGAATATTTATTTCCATTGTTTTACCTGTCTTTATTTGTGGTTTATATATTTATTCTGTAAGTTCCAGAGAAGTTATCTCTATCTCTCTTCCCGTGATCATTTCAACATCCCCATCCTCACAAAAAGGACATTTGAATACCGGTCCTGTCACTTCCCAGTTGTTATCACAAAATTTACAATGTACCATTACCGGGACAAAGTCAATATTTAGTCTTGCCCCCTCCAAAGGCGTATCCTTTGTTATAATCTCAAAACAAAAAGTTAAACTGTGCTCAACCACTGATGCGAGCTTTCCAATTTTAAGATTCACAGTTATAACCTTTGGATTCTCAATCTCTCCGGGAATAGAATCCAGGGCAATCTGAACCAGTTCTTGAGCAATCCCCATTTCATGCATATATTTACTTTCCCATATTTA
>JAOZRF010000243.1 GCA_029940245.1 Desulfobacula sp. | reverse complement strand
TGATCAATTCCGGTTTTTTCAAAGGCTTTTTGCCATAAAGAAAAATCAAACTTATCGTTCCAGCCGTCCAGGCGGCACCCTTTTTCAAAAGCGGCTTTCAGAAGCTTTGATAATTTTCTGTCTCCCCTGGCCCAAACACCTTCAACCAGACTCATTTCAGGGTTTTGCCATTTGAGATTAAGCTTTTTGTGCCTTAAATTGTCTTTTAAATATTGCAGTTTTTCCTTTGTCTCATCCAGTGTTATCTGTGCGCATCGCTGAAAAGGGGTATGGGCTTTGGGAATAAAGGTGTTTGCACTGACGTTAATAGTTGTTTTCCCTTTGGCATAGGCTGATGCAAGTCGTTTGGAAAGGCTGCAGATGGCCTCTATGTCCTCTGATGTTTCAAAGGGAAGCCCCATCATAAAATAGAGTTTGATGTTTTTCCAGCCAAGGCTGAATGCATTTTCCACCGTTGTTGTAATGTTTTCTTGTGTCAGGTTTTTATTGATAATATCTCTTAAACGCTGAGATCCGGCCTCCGGGGCAATAGTAAATCCGGTTTTCCTGACCTTTTGTATAATATTCATCAGTTCCGGGGTCAGTTTTTCTGCTCGTATAGAAGGAAGGGATATGGCATTGCAATATCCCTGGCTCAGATCAAGCAGCCGTTCCATTAATTGGGGCAGGTTAGAATAATCCCCTGTGGAAAGAGATAAAAGCGATATGTCTGAGTGGCCCGTGGTTTTTAAAGAGGTATGTGCAATTTCTATCAGGTCTTCCAAAGACCTTTCTCTGACCGGCCTGTATATCATGCCGGCCTGGCAGAATCGGCATCCCCTTGAACACCCCCGGGCGATTTCCAGACGCAGCCTGTCATGGATGGGTTTGCCAAAGGGAAGAATCGGAGATGTTGGGAAATTATCTTTTGTAAGTGCTGGTAAAAAGGCTCTTTTAACAATTTTATAATCTTCAAATACAGGGGATAGTGTTTGAATCCCATTGCTGTCATAAATCGGGTCAAAAAAGGCGGGCACATAGACCCCGTCAATTTTTGACAGCAGTTTTAACAGGGTTTTTTTCTGCCCATCCCCCTGTTGTTTGAATTCAATAACCTGATTTGAAATTTGAACGGCAGCTTCTTCACCATCTCCGATAACAAAGGCATCAAAAAAGTCAGCCAGAGGTTCCGGGTTGAAAGCGCAGGGTCCACCACCAATGATCAGGGGAAAGGCATTTTCGCGTTCCCTGGAATAAAAGGGAATCTGGGAAAGGCTGAACATGGCTAAGATATTGGTAAAGTTCAACTCATAAAGCAGGCTGATTCCGATGATGTCAAAGTCTTTTAACTGCCTTTGGGATTCCATGGATAAACATGGAATTTTTTTTTCCAAAAGACAGGCTTCCATGTCTTGCGCCGGCATGAAAAATCGTTCTGCCGCAATATTTTCATGGTTGTTTAAAATGGAATAGAGAATCTGTAGTCCAAAATGGGAGGTTCCGATTTCATACAGGTCTGGAAAGACCAGGGCAAAGGTTAAGTCTATTTTTTCCAGGTCTTTTTTAACGGCATTGATCTCATTGCCGGTATATCGTGTCGGTGTCTGGACCAGTGCAAGGATATCTTGATAAATTTGTTTATGCATGATAGTGAAATTCTAAAAATTAATCTTTACTAAATTAAGTTAGCTGTAATCAAATTTTTTAATATATTATTTTTTGCAGGATAAATCAATGAAAAGAACAAAAATCAATATACTGTTAGCACTTGAGAAAACCCCTGGAGAAATCATTATCAAAGGCTGGGTCAGAACCAGACGGAATTCAAAAGAATTTTGTTTCATGGAGATTAATGACGGGTCATGCCTTAAAAATATCCAGATTATTGCCAATAAGGATCTGGAAAATTATTCAGATATAGAAACCATTACCACGGGCACCTCAATCGCTGTTGAAGGAAGGCTTGTTGAATCTCCGGGAAAAGGCCAGAAATGGGAAATCCAGGTATCTAAGATTGAAATTATAAATATGGCACAGGACTCCTATCCCCTCCAGAAAAAAAGACATTCAGATGAATTTTTAAGAACCATTGCCCATTTAAGACCCCGAACAAACAAGTATGGCGCTGTCTTTCGGCTCAGATCAGAGATGGCCTTTGCCATTCATAAGTTCTACAAAGAAAAAGGATTCAGATATCTGACGGCTCCATTGATTACAGGCTCGGATGCTGAAGGTGCAGGTGAAATGTTCAGGGTAACCGGCCTTGATCCTGAGAAGGTTAAAAAACAAGGCAAAATGGATTTTAAAGAGGATTTTTTTGGCCAGGAATCAAACCTGACGGTTTCAGGCCAGTTATCTGGTGAAATGTTTGCCCTGGCTCTCGGGGATGTCTATACCTTTGGCCCGACATTCAGAGCGGAAAATTCCAATACCAGCCGCCATGCAGCAGAGTTCTGGATGCTGGAACCGGAAATGGCATTCTGCGACTTAAAAGAGAACATGGATCATGGCGAGGAACTGGTTAAATATCTCACCCAACATGCCATCAATGAATGCCATGAGGATATGAACCTTTTTACCAGTTTTGTGGATAAATCATTGCCTAAACTTTTTGATATTCTTTTAAACACGGAATTTGGAAGGATCTCCTATACCCAGGCCATTGAAATTCTGCTTAAATCCAAACAAAAGTTTGAATTTCCCGTTGAGTATGGAACTGATCTGCAATCAGAACATGAACGCTTTCTGGCAGAAATTTATTTTAAGAAACCAGTTTTTCTCACAGATTATCCAAAAGAAATCAAGCCCTTTTACATGCGAATGAATGATGATGAAAAAACTGTTGCAGCAGTAGATCTTCTTGTACCCCGAATCGGGGAACTCATTGGCGGCAGTCAGAGGGAAGAGCGATTATCCGTGCTGGAAAAAAGAATGGAAGAGATGAATTTGCCGATGGAAGATTATTGGTGGTATCTGGATTCCAGAAAATTCGGTTCTGCGCCTCATTCAGGATTTGGTTTGGGGTTTGAGCGATTTTTGATGATGATTACAGGGATCAATAATATCCGGGACGTCATACCCTTTCCAAGGACTCCGGGCAGTATTGATTTTTAGAGGTCGATGAATAAACCATACTATTTTTATTTTGAGGTTGTTGCAAAAATCCTTGACGTCATAAAAAATACCATGAAAAGGCTTGAAAATTCAGGGTATAAAGATATAAAGATATAAATATATGCTTTTATGAAAACCTACAGGGGATTTATGTTCAAAAATATTGAATTAAAATATGGAAAAGGTTTTTACACGATTGAAGTGCCGGAGAATTCAGACAATTTATGCATCCGGGAACCTGAGTTTCGTATTACCCTGAAAAAATTTGCAGATGATTTTTCTTTGCATCTGCCCAAAAATGTATCTGCCTGTAAGGCTGTTTCCATTGTGGTGGCCGACAAAACAAGGCTTTGTGATTATAAGACTTACCTGCCATGGATTTTGGATGTCCTGCTTCAAAAAGGACTCCAAAACCGGCAGATTCAATTTTTCATCGCCTATGGTACCCATGCAAGACAGAGCGATGAAGCCTGCCTGAATGCCTATGGTGATATATATCAACAATATAGATTTATTCATCATGACTGCAATGATAAAAGCCTTTTTGTAGATTTGGGTAAAACCGAACACGGCACAAGGATTCATGTTCGAAAAGATATACTCGAAAGTGACCTGATCATTACTTTTGGCGCCCTTTCTCATCATTATTTTGCCGGATATGGCGGCGGCAGAAAATTGCTGTTCCCGGGATTGGGGTATAAGCCGGATATTTATCAGAATCATTCTCTTTTTCTGGATAACGACTTAAAAAAATTAAGTTTTGGATGCAGACCTGGAAATCTTGAAAACAATCCATTGGCCGATGATTTAAAACAAATTGATGATGTGATTGAGACGCAAAAGGTGTCAATTAAAGGGATTCTTGACTCAAAAGGAAGGGTGTGTCAGCTCATTGTTGGAAATACCTATGATGATTTTTTAAGGGCATGCAAACACCTTGATTCATTTTATAAAGCCGGTACAGACAAACAATATGATCTTGTCATTGCCTCCTGTGGAGGATTTCCCAAAGACATTAATTTTATCCAGGCCCATAAGGCCATCAATAACGCTGCCATGTTTGTAAAAGACAACGGCAGCCTGATCGTTCTTTCAGAGTGCATGGATGGTATTGGATCCGACACCTTTATGGACTATTTTAATTATCAGGATTTTGCAAAGGCCTTTGATATTTTAAAGACAGATTACAAGGGCAACGGGGGCACGGCATTATCCATGATGGCAAAAACAAATCGGATAAATATCTTTCTAAAAACAGCCCTGGATGATGAAACCTGTCGTAAAATAGGGGTTATAAAAATAAAAATAGATACGATACAGCCCCTTGTAAGGGTATTTACAAAGGATATGGCCTGCATTGAAAATGCAAGTTTATTGACCAGGTAATATTGACCAGATAATATTATTTTCATTGGATGCTGGTCCTGGAAAATTGGAAAAAACAATACTATAAAAAAGTGATTTCAACTATTTAAGGATAGAAAAATAATATGATTACCTTACTTGACTACGGGGCAGGCAATGTTAGAAGTGTGATCAATGCCATTGAAAAACTGGGTGGGAAAATTAAAATAGTTAAAAAGCCCTCTGATATTCTGGATGCCCAAAAATTGTTATTTCCCGGAGTGGGAAATTATGAAAATATGATCCGGATTCTTCACGAAAAAAATTATATGTATCCATTGCAGGAATATCTTAAGGAAGACCGGCCTTTTTTGGGTATCTGCCTTGGTATGCAGGCTCTTTTTGAGGGCAGCGAGGAAGATTTTTCAGGTAATAAAAGCCTTGGTGTTTTCAAGGGTCATGTCAAGCGCTTCAGAACCAGACTTGCCGTTCCCCATATCGGCTGGAACGGGGTAAATCTGAAAAAGGATTCGCCTGTTTTTAATGGTATTGCACGGGACACAAAATTTTATTTTGTCCACTCCTATCATATTGTACCTGAAGATACCGCTGTTGTGTTAACCACAACACTATATGATTATGAATTTGTGAGCAGTGTTCAAAAAGGCAATATTATCGGTA
>JAOZRF010000242.1 GCA_029940245.1 Desulfobacula sp. | reverse complement strand
TGTTTAAGATAAGTTGGGCAGGCGGCATGTTTTTCTAAAGAAAATTATTGATCAGGCAAAGGGTATGAACACTTTGCCTGATCAATATTGTGATGTTTTTTTATGCTGCAACCGGTTCAATTTTTATGGCGCAGACCTTAAACTCAGGTATTTTGGCTGTTGGGTCCAGTTTTGCATTTGTCAGCTCGTTGGCAGCCGCTTTGGCAAAATGGAAGGGGATAAAAATGGTTCCATCCACAGCTTTTGAAGATACTTTGAGTTTTGCACTGATTTTACCCCTGCGGGAAGAAACATCCACCATGGATCCAGTATCAAGCCCAAGTTTCCGGGCATCATTGCCAGAAATTTCCACAAAACATTCAGGTGAGAGTATGTTGAGTCCATCTGTTTTCATGGTCATGGTTCCCGTGTGATAGTGATATAATACCCTTCCCGTTGTGAGGATATATGGATATTCTTTATCTGGCAGTTCCGCCGGCGGGGTATGGTCAATGGCATGGAAGTGCCCCCTGCCTCTGGTAAATTGAGTGGTATGAAGAATGGGTGTTCCTTCATGGGTTTCATTGGGGCAGGGCCAGTGGATACCGATTTTATCGATTCTGTCCCAGGTAATACCCCTGTAGGAAGGTGTGACGGCTGCAATTTCCTTGAATATAGCTTCACTGTTCTCATAGGACATCTCATATCCCATTCTTCTGGCAATTTCACAAAGGATTTCCCAGTCCTGTTTTGCTTCTCCTGGAGCTTGTACAGCCTTTCTGACCCGTTGAACCCTTCGTTCTGTATTGCTGAATGTACCGTCTTTTTCAGCAAAGCAGACAGCCGGCAAAACCACATCCGCTATCTTTGTGGTTTCTGTCTGGAAGATATCCTGAACAACAAAAAAATCAAGGTTTGCAAGGGCCTTTCTCACATGGTTGAGATCCGGGTCAGAGACCAGGGGATTTTCGCCGATAATAAAAAGGGACTTCAGTTCTCCTTCATAAGCTTTTTGAATCATCTCTGTTACGGGTAATCCCGGAGTTGCTGACATGCCTGTGATGTTCCATGCCTTTTCATAATTGCTTCTGGCTTCATCATTGCTGACCAATTGATAGGCAGTAAAGACATTTGGCAGTCCGCCCATATCACAGGCACCCTGGACATTGTTTTGACCACGCAAAGGGTTAACCCCGCCGCCTGGTTTCCCTAAGTGGCCGCAGAGCATGGAAAGATTTGCAAGGGATTTTACATTGTTTGTACCACAAGTATGCTGGGTAATTCCCATGCAATATAAAATAGATGCCACACCCGCTTTAGCAAACTGCCTTGCAACTTCAGCAATATTTTCAGCTTTGATGCCTGTGATTTTCTCCACATATTCAGGAGTATATTTTTTAACTGTTTCTTTAAGAGCTTCAAAATTTTCTGTTCTGTTTTCAATAAATGTTTTGTTCTGGAGTTCTTCTTTGATGATAACGTGCATCATGCCGTTGATCAAGGCAATGTCAGTGCCGGGGGTCGGCCTCAGCCATTTATCGGCATGGTCAGTAAGTTTAATTTTTCTAGGGTCAATGATATAAAGTTTTTTGCCTTTTAAAACAGCGCGTTTGACAAAAGTTGAGAGAACGGGATGATTTTCTGTTGTATTGGACCCTACGACCAGTATCAGATCAGATGTTTCAATATCGGCAATTGTATTAGTCATTGCTCCGCTTCCAAATGCTGCAGCCAGACCGGCCACGGTGGAGCTATGTCACAGTCGGGCACAATGGTCTATATTGTTGGTTTTCAGAACGGCACGGGTAAATTTCTGGGCAACATAATTGTCTTCATTGGTGATTCTGGCAGAGGTCAGAACCCCTAAACTATCCGGGCCGAACTGGTCTTTAATGGAAGAAAGTTTTTGCGCCACAAGATCAAGGGCTTCATCCCATGATGCTTCAACCTGTTTCCCATCCTTTTTAATCAAGGGTTTGGTCAGACGTTCCTTTGATGCAACAAATTCATATCCAAATCTGCCTTTGACACAAAGGCTTGCATTGTTTGGCAAAAGGTCAATATCAGCCCCATCAATCTTAACAATTTTATTGTCCTGGACAAAGAGATCCATCTGGCATCCCACTCCGCAGAAGGCACAGGTGGTTCTTACCTTTTTAGTATCTTTAAACCTTTCATCCCGAAACGCTTTATCCGGGATCAGAGCACCGACAGGGCAGGCCTGGATGCATTCACCGCAGAAGACACAATCAGAATTTTTTAATATGGTATCATTTTTGGTTATAATTTTAAGGTCTTCATCGCTGTATCCAAACTCAATGGCATTGTTCACCTGTATTTCCCTGCAGGCTTTTACACATCTTCCACATAGGATACAGCGTGAAAAATCTCTGATAATAAAAGGGTTTGCACGTTCTGTTTTATATTTGCATCCATTTAACGGCATGCCAAGGGTTTTAACCTGATATCGATAAGCCAGATCCTGGAGTTCGCAATCGCCCCAGACCGGACAAAGGTCCTCTTTGCCGTCTTTTTTAAGGACATCCAGTTGAAATGAGGTCCAGTCAGTTGTATCAAAATTTCTGATGGCACAATTATGATTGCCAGATGCCAGAAGTTTGCTGATATTCTTCTGGCGCGCCTTTATAACTTTTGAAGATGCAGTAAGAATGATATAATCTTGTCTGGCTTTTGTGGCACAAGATTCAACCAGATCTGATTCACCTTTTATTTCAACCAGGCATATTTTGCATTTTGTGGTGGGAATCGTGTTTTTTAAATGGCACAGGGTGGGGATATCAATCTTATTGCGTTGTGCAACTTCAAGAATTGTCTCACCATGTTCAAAGGTCAGTTCATGTTTGTTGATCGTTATGATATTAGGTTCCATGATTATCTTCCCGGATATGATTTTACAATTATTTCACTCATTTGCCTTTATAATGAATAATTTTGTACACTGTCAAAGGATTATTGTCAATGTTGCAAATAAAATAAATTTTATTGATATTATTGACTTTTTATTTTCCAAGTTGTTATACAGTACTGGATTAATTAAATATTAGAATTTTTTAATAAAAATGCAGGCATTAGGGATATATACATGTTTCAATCTATTTTATTGATGGGCGGACTGGGTATTGCAATTGGTACTGTTTTAGTGATTGCTTCAAAAGCGTTTTATGTATATGAAGATCCGAAAGTTGTGGCGGTCAATGATGAGCTGCCGGGAGCCAATTGTGGCGGGTGCGGGTATCCGGGATGTAATGCCAATGCAGAAGCAATTGTAAATGGACTTTCCGCTGTGAATTCCTGTGTAGCTGCCGGGGATGATGTTGCCATGGCAATTGCCGGGATTATGGGTGTATCTGTTGCTGATAAAGAATCTGAGTTTGCAGGGCCGGGATGTTACTATGGCAAAGATGATGCAGACATGGAATATAAATATCTTGGCGTGACGGATTGCAGGGCGGCAGCGTTGTTGTTCGGAGGGATGAAGGTCTGTAGAATTGGGTGCCTGGGACTTGGGACCTGTGTGGAAGCATGTATGTTTGGAGCCTTGTCCATTGGCAGTGATGGTTTGCCAAAGGTTGATCAGGAAAAATGTACAGGATGTGGTGCCTGTGAAAGGGTATGCCCAAAAAATATTATCCGGCTGACATCCGTGACCCGGAGAATTATGCGGGAATATACCTGGGAAGAGTGTATAACACCATGCCAGAGGGCCTGTCCCACGGGTATTGATATTAAAGAATATATACGGCTGATTAAAGAAGGGGATTATCATGGGTCTCTTCAGGTAATAAAGGAAAGAAATCCCTTTCCAACTATTATGTCAAGAATTTGTCCGGCTCCATGCGAATTTCAATGCCGGAGACTTTTAGAGGATGAATCCGTTGCCATCAATAATTTAAAGCGGTTTGTCTGTGATTATGAAATGAATCAGGATAAGCGGATATTGCCCTATAAAGCACCGGCAACCGGGAAAAGGATTGCTGTTATCGGTGGTGGAGTAGAAGGGTTGTCAACGGCATTTTTTGCGGCAAGGCTTGGGCATGATCCAAGTGTTTTTGAAGCCACGGGTTCTTTGGGCGGTATTCTTCGTAAGGCCATTGCAAGAGAGCGCTTATCCATGGATGTTCTTGACTGGGACGTTGAGGGAGTAAGACAAATGGGTGTGACGTTCCAGACCAATACCAAAGCAGGTAAGGATTTTACCATTGACGGGCTTTTAAAACAAGGTTTTCAAGCAGTATTTACAGCCACTGGCGGATGGGATTCCAGGCTTGCCAGGGGAGATATCGATCAGGCTGAAACAGTTTTCCCCGGGGCATACCTTTTAATTGATCTTTTAAGGAGTAAATCAGATCATCATATCAATATTGCGGCAGGTGAAAATGTAGTGATTGCAGGCGGTGGTATCAGCACGCTGGAAGCTGTGAAGATTTTAAAAGAAAATGGCTCAAAAAAAATAATAGTCATTTCAAGAGGACAAAAGGATGAGGATTGCTTTGCTCCGGAAGCGTTGGATGAATTATCAAACGCGGGTGTCGGTTTTGTTTATCATTCCGGAATCACAAAGGTAATGGGTGAAGAAGGTCAGTTAAAAGCCATTGAATTATCAGATCTTGATACGGGAATGAAGCAGGTTATTAATACGGATACCTTGATTATAGGTTCAGGAAGATTTCCGGAACTTGTGTTTATCCCTGTAAAAAAAGAAGATCCGGATGGAAAAGAAGACCTGATTGAAAATAATGGACCATTGGCATGGGAAGGTGTTGAACTTCCGAAAAAACCGGATTCAAACAAAGAACTGGGGTTGCTTTCAAGTCAAGATGCCATCAGTGAGTACTCTTCTGCCGTGGCAGCTATAAATGGCGGCAGAAAAGCTGCGGCAGCAATTCATAACCTGATGTATGGGATCCAATTTCAAGACTCTTCCAAATTTATTACAGAAAAAACAATGCTTCAGGATGTTTCATTTTTGAATAATGTTGCAACCTTCCCCAGAAATATCATGGAATTGGGTCAGGATAAAATGAATTCTATTGATAAATTTTCAACTGGTTTTTCAAAAGAACAAGCCCGGGCTGAAGCAAACAGATGTTTAAGATGCGGTCTTGTCTGTTATGAAAAATCCAGGGCAATTGGATAAG
>JAOZRF010000241.1 GCA_029940245.1 Desulfobacula sp. | reverse complement strand
ATAATCACAACAATTCTTGACTTTTTATAGAACAGGCGGTTAAATAAAGTCAAGGATTCAAGAATAAACAAAAGCAAAACAGGAGTAAACTTATGCCGGGTAAAAAAATAATGACAGCCCTATTTGTGTTAATTTTCTGGGGACTTGCTTTTTGTTCAACAGGACTTGCCCAGGGGGATAAACAATTTAACCCCGGACAAGACTCAGGGTTTTATTACACCATAAAAAAAGGAGATACGTTGTGGAATTTATCTGAAAAATTCTATAATTCCCAATGGGACTGGCCAGGACTCTGGGAGATGAATAAGGATATTAAAAATCCACATCAGATATATCCCGGACAAAAAATACAGGTTTTTTTAAAGAAAAAAACTGTTTTTAACCCCGGAGTTGCAAACGCTCAAAAAACCCAGAAAAAAGCCTCTCCGATTAAGATTGAAACCAGTTTTTCTTTTTCCAAGATAGATCATGTCGGATTTATCAAAGAAAAGGCAGCACCCTTTCTGGGCAAGATCATCAAGGCGCAGGACAATAATCTGATGATGGCAGCTGATGATATTGTTTATATAAAACAGTCAGGCAAAGGCGAACTGATTGTTGGTAAGACATATCAGATTGTTACAACCAGCAGGGTGTCAGAAAAAATCAATCATGATCTGTTTAAAGGGGTAAAGCACCTTATTAAAGCCCGGGTTAAAATACTTGAAATAAAAAAAGATTATACCACAGGATCCATCACCCATGCCTATAGACCTGTAAACAACGGCGATTTTATTATGGAATATTATAAACGGGATCCTGTTTTAATGGTTGAAAATAACCCTGAGCCCATAGATGCAAGACTGATCTGCTCTGAAGACAACCATCTAATGATCAATGACTATGTGATCGCTTTTATTAATGCGGGCAGCGCCAGTGTTAAACCCGGACAGATATACTCGATTCTCAGAAAAAATAAAATAAAAAACGATAGCATCTGGCCTTTGAAAAAGAAAAATCCTATTCAGCTTGAAAACCTGGAATCTGGAAAATTAATTGTGCTTCATACTGAGAAAACAGCTTCAACTGTCATGATTCTGTCTTCAAAAAATGCTATTTATCCAAACGATATGGTAAATTAACCTAACTAATCCCCGGTTACTCTCAGGATTTCCTGGTAGGTGGTCTGCCCTTGAAGCATTTTTTGAATACCGTTCTGCCGTAAAAGAACAAGCCCTTCTTCCAAAGCCTTTTCCTTAAGCCTTTCCAGCCCTGCCGCTTTTGTGGTCAGGCCTTTGAGAGAGTCTGAATAGGGCAAAATTTCATAAATCCCGGTTCTGCCTTTATATCCTGTATTCCGGCATTTTACACAGCCCTTCCCATGCTTAAGCCGGATAAGACCTTTTACGTTGAGTTTAAGGCCAAGACCTGCAAGTTCTTCTGCATCCATTTCAAATTCCTGGATACAATCAGGACAGATTTTTCTGACAAGCCTCTGGGCCACAATCCCATTCACTGATGAATGGATAAGATAAGAAGGTATCCCCAGATCAAGCAGTCTGAAAACAGCAGACACTGAATCATTTGTATGAAGCGTGGAAAAGACAAGATGGCCTGTCAAGGCCGCCTGAACAGCTGCCTGGGCTGTTTCTATATCCCTTATTTCTCCCACCATGATAATATCCGGGTCCTGGCGAAGTATATTTCTCAAAACAGAGCTGAATGTAACGTTAATGGCCGGCTGTACTGCAATCTGGTTAAACTCCTCGTGTATCATTTCAATGGGATCTTCAATTGTCGTGATATTCACTTTAGGCGAGGATAACATTCTCAAGCTTGAATACAGAGTGGTTGACTTTCCTGAACCCGTCGGTCCTGTCAAAAGAATAATGCCAAATGGTCGGGTAATCAATGTTTTATATTTTTTAAAATCCTTTTGAGAAAACCCTAAACTTTCAAGGTCCTGGAAAAGAATTTCCGGATCCATGATTCTCATAACCACTTTCTCGCCAAAGGCCACGGGAATAGTGGAAACTCTTATTTCAACCTCTGTTTTATCTTTCTCAATTTTAATCCGCCCGTCCTGGGGTCTTCTTTTTTCAGCCATATCCAGCCCGGAAAGGGTTTTAATCCTGCTGATCACGGCAGCATGAAGTTTTTTGGGAAGTTTGTATACCGTATTCAGCACCCCGTCGATTCTCATGCGGACAAGACAGATATCCCGCTTGGGTTCAATATGGATATCACTGGCCTTCTGGTCAAAGGAATAAGCAAACAGGTGATTAACGGCATTAACAATATGCTGATCAGTTGAGGCTTGCTCATCCATGGGTTTTAGCTGTACAAATCGTTCCAGATTACCAATATCAAGCCCTTGTTTTGAAAACAGGTCTTCTGCTGCAGATATTGAATACCTGAATCCATAAAATTCATTGATCAGTTTTTTAATATCGGATTTTGCACTGACAACGGGTTTAACTTTGAGTTTTGACACCATTTCTACATCTTTAATGGCCTCGAAATTAAAAGGATCTGATGTGGCAACAATCAATTTGCCTTCCTCTATAAAAAGAGGCAAAAGCAAATGTTTTTTTGCAAAGGATTTAGATATTGTCCCTGTCACAAGATTTAATTCAAGTTTCAAAGGATCAATTTTTTTATAGGGAACCTTCCAGGCCGCAGCCAGGGTTTTATAGATCAAATCTTCATCTAAGCTTTTTATGGGTTGATCTGCCCTTTGTATTTTTAGATATAAAAGAACATCAATAAAGGAAATCAGATTCGCGGTCTTTTCAATGGATACTTGATTTTTTTTATTCTGGATATTTTTTTTAAAAAGAATCTGCTTGACCATGGCTTCTTTTTTCAAAATATCCAGGGCCTGATCCTTTGAAATCAATTTGGCTGTCAAAAGGATCTTACAGATTGTTTGAGAGGAGAATCTTATGTCCTCTAAATTTGACATAAATTACTTGTCCTTAAGGGGTCATGTATTTATTCTGCTTTTTTTCTTAGCGCCCTATACAGTTTTTGAGTAATCTCACCTGATTGTCCTTTGCCTATGGTCATGCCATCAATTGTTTTTGGGCCCTTAATATAATTTTTTATTTAAATTAAGCCAAGGATTTTTCTTAACTCAATTTTCGGCCTTAAATCCTTGCATACGGGGTCAGGTTTGTTTTATAGTATTTTTATCAAAAAATATATATCAAAAATGCAATAATGCAAGCCTGACCCAACTCAAATATGGCAACTCAAAAAATTGAAACAATAAATTAAGGAGAAAAAATTTGTTTACAAAAGCCATCGTAAAAACTCCCTGCAAAAATATGCTCAATGGAATCACCACTGCCGGCCTTGGCAAACCAGATTACAACCTTGCCTTAAAACAGCATAAAGACTATATTCATGCCCTCAAAAAATGCGGGCTTAAGGTGATTGTTCTTGATTCGGATGAAAACTTCCCGGATTCAACCTTTGTTGAGGATGCCTGCCTTATAACGCCCCGATGTGCCATTATCACCAATCCGGGAGCGGAATCAAGAAAGGGGGAAACCATCCGGATTTCAAAAACCATCAAAGAACTTGACTTGCCTGTGGAAAATATCCAAAGTCCTGGAACCCTTGATGCAGGTGATATTATGATGGTAAAAAATCATTATTTTGCAGGACTGTCCGATCGGACAAACTATGAAGGGGCATCTCAGTTAAACCGCATATTGGAAAAATATGGTTACACCTCATCAACCATTGCCCTTAAAAACGTCCTTCATTTAAAAACCGGGGTTTCTTATCTTGAAAATAATAATCTGCTTGCCTTTGGTGAATTTTTAGACCATCCTTCTTTCAGCAGTTTTAATATACTGGCAGTTGATCCTGATGAATTCTATGCAGCAAATAGTGTCTGGATCAATGGGAATGTACTTGTTCCCATGGGATTTTTTAAAACCATTAAAATGATAAAAGCTGCAGGCTATCAAACCATTGAAGTGGATGTGTCGGAATTCAGAAAACTTGACGGCGGCTTAAGCTGTCTGTCTCTGAGGTTCTAAAAAAAAGATGTCCCCAGAATTTGATAACAAAAGCTAAAATAAAAAATGCCGGGAAATGATAAACATAACCCGGCATCTTTATCTATAATCAGAATTTTTGTTTTGAATTAGTCTTCTTCAACTGTAATAGCGTCTTCTTCACAGACTTCCACACAGCTTTCGCAGCCCATGCATTCTTCAGCATTTACTGGAGATGATTTATCATTTTCCATTTCAAAAACTTCTACTGGACATACGTCTACACATTCTTCACAACCAACACATTTTGATTGGTCAACAACTGGATTAAATGCCATTTTAATAGCCTCCTTAAAAATTTTAAATTATTATATTATAAACTCATTTTTTAAATATAATTTATATAAAAACGCTTTTATAACATGAAATTAATTAAAATCAAGTTTTTTATCACTTTAATTTAACCAGACATACAAATATCTGTTTATCCGGACAACTAAAGATCCTGTTAATATCATTCCCGGAAAAAATACACAATTTGATTCTTCCTGAAGCACAACAATTATCATTCACGCAGGGTAAATCATCTTTCCGGTTACCATTTCCTTGAACCACACGCATCAGTTCTACACAAAAATGATGGTGCCATTCATTTTTATTTTCACATCCATTTTCATGCACTTTTATCTTATCAATGTCAAGGGCATTTATGACATCTTTACAATTGGACTCAAGATACTCAAACACGGCAACACTTGTAGTGATAAACAATGGCGTATCCCCCCCCTGGCTGTTTAATCCCCCCATTGCCGCCATACACCTTGACCATGCCTGAATCCGCTGCCGGGTCATGACAACCCCCATATCGTTATTATACTCAATTTTGCTGTTTTCGACTTCACTTGAGGAAGATTCTAATCCCCGCAGGGTTGAAATCAGCGTATCATGAGTTGTATCCAGGTTCTTTAACGCTAAATCAATGCCTTCATTTTGTTCATCATGCAATTGTGCCATCTTTAAAAACAATAGATCCTGCTTTAGAGTTGATTCACCGGACAAAGCCATTTTTGAATATAATTTTTCAGCTTTTTCCCCCTTTATCTGTGATTTAATGGCTGTCACATCTGAATCATTCGTAAAATAAGGGGTATCCTTTAAAAGTGACT
>JAOZRF010000240.1 GCA_029940245.1 Desulfobacula sp. | reverse complement strand
GCTTTCAGATAAAGGCAAAAAAGCTATTGAAGATCTTTTCAGCCGCTCATTTCCAGTATAAATATTTGTTGACCTCTCTATGAGGATAAAGAAACATGAAAGTGATACTCTTGATGGCTGTTACTGCAGACGGGATGATTGCAAGGGATTCCATGCAAAGGATAGACTGGACCGGAAAAGTGGATAAGAAATATTTCGTCCGTATCACCCGGGAATCAGGGGCCATGATCATGGGCTCAAAAACATTTGATACCATTGGAAAAGTCTTGCCGGGACGCAAAAATATTGTCATGACAAGGGACAAAACAAGGATAAGCCGGGACAGGGATTTGATATTTACCAGCCAAATACCAGGGGAGATCGTAAATGAGCTTCAGGCCCAGGGGTTTGAGTCTGCAGCACTTATTGGCGGATCTATTGTGAACACTCTTTTTATGAAAGAAAATCTGATAGATGAGATTCACGTTACAATTGTACCAAGGCTTTTTGGGAAGGGGCTGTCCTTATTTAATGAGATTCTGAATACGAGATTGGAATTGATGGGTATGGAAAAAATTGATCAGGGCCATGTTTTATTGAAATACAGGGTTAAAAAATAAATTGATTGAAAAAGGAAGACCCATGCTGGACAAAGATGAACAACAGGAAATTATTGCACTAATTAATAAAGAAGTCATTCCGGCCCTTGGCTGTACCGAGCCTGTGTCAGTTGCCCTGGCAACGGCCAGATCAAGGGAGGTCTTAGGAGATGTACCGGAAAAAATACAGGTTTTTGTCAGTGGCAATGTTTATAAGAATGGAATGGGGGTGGGGATTCCGGGTACGGGCATGGTTGGCTTGCCCATTGCTGCAGCCCTTGGTGCTGTATGTGGCAATTCAGAGGACGGGCTTGAGGTACTAAAGCAGGTGAATTCTAAATACCTTGAAACAGCACACCAAATGGTGGACGAAAAACAGGTTGAGATCAAGATAAAGGAAGGGACGGATAATTTATACATTGAAAGTATCTGCAGGGCTGAAGGCCACACCTGCCGAACCATCATTTCCCATCGACATACAAATATTATTTATGTTGAAAAGGATGGAAAAGTTATTTTCCACGGACATCAAATTTCTTATGCCAGGGAAAACCCTGACACAAAAATTAATCTTTGTGTTGCAAAGGTGTATGAATTTGCAAGCACGACTCCTCTTGATGAAATCAGGTTTATCCTGGAAGGGGCCAGACTCAATGAGGCTGTTTCAAAAGAAGGCATGACCGGAAAATATGGCCTTAAAACAGGGATTACCATACAGGCAAATATTATGCGAAAATTTATTGCCGATGATCTTGTATCACATGCCATGTCCCTTGCGGCTGCTGCATCCGATGCCAGGATGGACGGGTGTGCCCTGCCTGTTATGAGCAATTCCGGCAGTGGCAACCAGGGGATCACCACCATCCTTCCCATTGTTGCTGTGGCACAAAAGACAAACGCTTCCGAGGAAAAATTGATCCGGGCGCTGATTCTGAGCAATTTGATGGCCATTTACATAAAGCAGTATATCGGTCAGCTCACTGCATTGTGCGGCATTCTGACCGCAGCAATGGGTGCTGCCTGCGGAGTATGCTATCTTTTGGGCGGAAATCTGGATCAGATCGGAGGCACGATAAAAAATATGGCTGCCAGCATTACGGGTATGATATGTGATGGAGCCAAACAGGGTTGCGCTCTTAAAGTATCAGCCGGTGTCAGTTCGGCCATTTATTGTGCGCTTCTTGCCATTGAAGGCAGTTATGCCACCAAGACAGACGGGATTATTGCCGGGGATGTGGATCAGACAGTTAAAAATATAGGCGAACTTGCCACAAAGGGCATGCTTGAAACCGACCGCTATATCCTTAACACCATGATTTCAAAATAATAATTGTTTTGTTTTTTATGCAATAAAGTATGTTTTATGGTGGATTTGAAATTATTTACAGACGTCATGGTTACAGGTCCCTTGACATTATTATGGAATTGAAGGAAGCTTGGAAGAAATTTAAAAAGGATTTATATTCCATGGATAAAAGTTTTATAAAAGATAAAAAAAAGAAGAAAAATATTTTCATCAGGTTTATGGAATGGATTATCAGGGGCCAGAAAAAGGCTGTTGAAAAAGGTGATTTCTGCAGATCATGAGCCCCCAGAAAATAAACTGCCGGTCAGGCAGATCAGATAAAAAAGAAAAAAGTTATGAGTTTAAAGATAAAAGGGATATTACAAAAAATTAATTTTATTGAAACGGATATGGATCTGCATAAACAGATTCTTGTTTCTATACCATCTCATGAAAAAACAGAAATAAAAGCCATTATTTCCAGGATTGCAGACAAAAAACAACAGATTCATGAGTTAAGACAGAAAATCAAGCAAATTGATGAAGATGAATATAACAAGATCATTGCCATTGAAAACTCGGTTCTGACTTTTCGGCAGATTGCAAAGGACAAACAATTTATCCAGGTAAACACCTTAAATGAATCAGGTGTCTGTTTTATTACCTTTATTGATGGAACAAGGCTTGACTGCCTGGTGACGGCAAAAGAAAAAAATGGAAACTGGACAGTCCTCACTTTGGAGGGAGAAACCAAAGAATATCCCGGGGAACTTATTAAATAGTGCCTGAACGAAAATCTTGTTCAGGCACTAAATAAGGAGCTGACATATGAATTTCAAAAAATGGTTTAAAATATCTCTAAGTTGGGCTTTAGGGTTTGTCATGCTGTTTGCAGCAGTAGATCCTGCATTATCCATGGAGAAAATTGATATTGACCGGTTTATTTCCCCCGAGACCTGCCAGGGATGCCATGACAAAATTTTTGAACAATGGGAAAATTCCATGCATAACCTTTCCCATAAAGATCCTGTTTATTTAAGGACGGCACAATTTCTTCGAAAAGGTCTGATAAATGAGGGAGAAATTAAAGAGGCTGAATCCTGTGTAAAATGTCATACACCAGTGGGAGTTGTGACCGGATTCCCTGAAAAACTTTCAGATGATTTGTCAAAAACACCTGAAATTGCAACCCAGGGAATTCAATGCGATTATTGTCATTCAGCTGTTACAATAAAACAGATGTATAATAATGGTCTTGTGCTGAAGCCTGGCCAGGGAGAAGATGAGCCGGGAATAAAGTATGGTCCTTTTGATGATCCCATTCCTGATTTTCATGAAGCCCAATACTCAAAAATGCATACGGAATCAAAGATTTGCGGAACCTGCCATGATGTAAAGCATCTGGCCTTTGGAACAAACCTTGAAACCACTTACACTGAATGGAAAAACAGTCCTTATAATTCTAAAGATCCTGAAAAAAAAATTGAATGCCAGGGCTGTCACATGTATCAGAGACCGGGTATCCCTTCCACAGGATCCACCCCACGACCTGAAAATCCCGGGTCAGCAACGGATTACAGTGATGAAAGGCCCCATCTTTTTACCCATTATTTTGTGGGGGCTAACTCATCGGTTCCGGGAAGTTTTGAGGCCCGGGATAAGGGTCGGATGGCCATTGAACGGCTTCAAAATGCCGCAACCCTCTTTGTTGATACATCCTTGATCAAGCAAAAAAAAATAAATATCACCGTGGCCAATACGGGTGCCGGACATTCGATCCCCACAGGTGTTGGTGATCTTCGTCAGGTATGGCTTGAAATTACGATCCAGGATAAAGCCAGTAAAATAATTTTTCAGACCGGCGCCTTAAATGACAAACACGAATTATCCAGAGATGCTGTGATTTTCAGGACTGTTTTTGGCGATGAAAAAGGAAATGAAGTCATCAATATTGCAAAGGCAAAACAGGTTCTCAAAGATAACCGGATAAAGGCAAAACAGAGTGTAATCGAAATCATAGATCTTCCTTTGGTGCCCCGGAAAGATGCCATGATAATCGTCCGGTTATTATATCGCGGTATGCCCCGGAAAATTTTAAACATGATTCCCGGCAAACCGTTTGAACCCTTGCCAATAATAGAAATGGCAAAGGTTCAAAAGCAAATTTAAAACGGCCAGAAGTTATTGTCTTGCCAGATGTTTTCCATTAAAGAGGCTTCAAGGGCCATCAGTTTTTCCAAATGGATTTTTTCCCAGACTTTTCCCAAGGTGGTATGGATTCTTTCATCAATAACGATAAACATCTCATCTTCCTATAATCTTACACAAGCTTATTATTTTTTGTTTTCAACGTATTTGATTAAGTCTCGTTCAATTGATGGATCAATATCAGGTTTTTCATAGGCGGATAGTCTTTTTTTAAGCAATTGGGAAGCCCGTTGATCCATATTCCTGGGTTCCATTTTAACCCATTTGGAATGAATATTTCGTATGTTTAAATCCGGAATAAAAAATTCGCTTCTGCACCGATCGGCAGTGTGCTGTTCAAGAAGATAATTACCGGAAGTTCCCAGCCTTTTTATCATGTCCATTGCAAAATTTTCTTTACTGAACTCAATGGGTTTCACAAGTTTTTTGATGGCACAACATAGATCTTCATCTGCTAAAAATTTTTCAAAACTCATGGCCAGCATGGACCCATAGGTACCACAGGCATGGAGACAGACATGGGCACCGCTTAATGCTGCGGTTGTGAGCATCATGGAAGATTCCATTCCGGCCTGATAATCCAGGCAAAAAGATTCAGTCAGTGCTCCCTGGCTTCTACAGGGAATATGATAATAGTGTCCAAGGGCTGTTACAATAGCCGTATGCTTGGCATCTTCAGGTGAAGCATTGACATATCCACCGGTTCTCATATCCGTGGGACTGCCGCCTAGGCCATAGACGATGGGGGTGCCGGGGTTAACCAACTGAGTAAGGCAAATCCCGGCAAGGCTGCATGCATTGGAAATCACCAAAGAACCTGCAATGGTTATCGGTCCCGAGGATCCCATGGAACAGGAGGAATGAATAAGCAGGGGTTGTTTTGCCCGGGCATATACCAACAAGGCCTCCACGCTCTTTTGTGCATATTGCAAGGGGGATAAGGAGTCTACCAAAGAGAGCATAACCGCTTTGTCCGTATTCCCCCATATCATTTTTGCCAATTCTAGTGAATCTTGGGCACAGGCTTTGGAAGAAGTGCTCCCCATAATAGGCTTATCCGTGAGCAATATGGTTGACAACAGCATATC
>JAOZRF010000239.1:1978-5192 GCA_029940245.1 Desulfobacula sp. | reverse complement strand
TTTGCAGCATCTTTAATATCTTGACCCGGGTGGGATCGGACAACGCTTTTGTTACCTTTATAAATTCTTTCATGTTCATCCCCTTTTTATATATTCAGATTAAGAAATATATCTTCTGCCTCCACCCTGTCAAGCCTTACTTGCCGACATTTTCGACAACTCTCCTATTTTGTCAGCCAGGCTTTGATATCATTTTTTTTGGGTACTTTGCCGGTACACTTTACTTCATTATCAATGATAACTGACGGGGTGCCGAATACACCATAGGAAGCGATTTTCATCATGTCGGACACCTTTTCAATATCGGCATCCACACCGGTTTCATCTATGACTTCCCGTACCAGCTTTTCTGTTTTATTACATTTTGCACATCCAGGTCCAAGAATTTTAATTTCCATTTGAATCTCCTTAAGTTAAATATATTTTTTATATCGTTAGAAATGAATATAACGATATGAAAACCTTCTGTCAAGTTTTTTATGATAAAAAGTTATTGCCCCGCTATAAAATATCAAATATGTATTTAGTTTAACTTATAAAATTTTCGATCCTTAGCCCAATGCATCCTGATCATTGACAAAACCTCTGGATACGTGATATCTTTCGCCTTAATTGATGCAATATGCATTGGTGGACTGGGGGAGCCGACGAACATTGGCTGAGAGGAAACTGTTTTTAGTTTCGACTCCTGGAACCTGATCCAGGTCATGCTGGCGAAGGAAAGTCACTTTCTTCACACCTCCTGGATTCTAATCCACCTTTTTTGAAATTTGCACAGATTTTATTAATTTTTTTTAAAAGGGCCGCTTTTTTCCCATGCTTAAGGTTAGTTGTGTCACAAAATACTTTAAGGATCAAAAAATTTTTTCAAACCTTGATCTCACTGTTGATAGAGGCCGCTTCCATGTTATCGTGGGGCCTTCAGGCTGTGGCAAAAGTACTCTGTTTGACGGACTGACAGGCGTAACCCCTCTGGATGGAGGAAGTATTTCCTGGAACCATGAATCCCTTTTAAACCTGAGATATCATGCAGCTTATATGCAGCAAAAGGATATGCTGCTGCCCTGGTTTTCTCTTCTGAACAATGCATTGCTGCCAGCTAAAACCTCGG
Source organism: Desulfobacula sp. (assembly GCA_029940245.1). GTDB lineage: Bacteria > Desulfobacterota > Desulfobacteria > Desulfobacterales > Desulfobacteraceae > Desulfobacula. The sequence continues at coordinate 4,081 of JAOZRF010000239.1, read as the reverse complement.
GCCAGGATATGAAAAAAGCAAAGAAACAGGCCCAAAGTCTTTTTTCCCGCCTGGGGCTTAAAGGATATGAGTCCCATTACGCAAGGCAGGTGTCCGGGGGCATGCGCCAAAGGTGTGCCCTGGTCAGGACCCTGATGTTCAACCGGGAACTGATCCTGCTGGATGAACCTTTATCTGCTCTGGATGCCATCACAAGAAGAAGCCTTCAATCCCTTCTGCTACTGCTCCAGACCGAGTTTGGCAAAACCATTCTCATGATCACCCATGATATTGAAGAAGCCCTGGTTCTAGCAGATGAAATTTATCTGTTCAGCAAAAAGCCCATGTCCCTCTCCCGGCATTATGTCCTGGATTCGCCCAAACCCAGAAAATTTAATGACCCCATATTACTGAACATCAAAGCAGATGTTCTGGATAAACTTGAGGGAGATTTGATGAATGAACAGGTTTAATCTGCTGCCAGTGCTTTTTGTGGCCCTGATCCTGGGACTGTGGGAACTTTTTGTCCGAATCCTGGCCGTGCCCGTTTTTATTCTGCCACCCCCTTCATGCATTCTTACCGTTGCCCTGGTCCGGGCGCCCCAAATTCTGCCCCATGCTGCCATCACCCTTACAGAAATCCTGCTGGGTATTGGACTGGCCTTGTGTACGGCTATCCCTCTTGCCATTATCATGTTTGCCAGGCCAAGTCTTGAAAAGGCGTTTGCCCCATTTCTGGTTGCGTCCCAGGCCATTCCCGTGTTTGCTTTGGCCCCGCTTCTGGTGGTCTGGCTAGGCTATGGAATTGCCTCCAAGGTGTTCATGGCATGGATTATTATTTTTTTCCCCATCTGTATCAGTCTTTTGGAAGGGTTTAAAAGCTGTGATAAGGAATACAGGGTATTATTCCGCCTCATGGGCGCCCCATTTTTTAAAACCCTGATCCTGCTGTACTGGCCCTGGGCCCTGCCCCGGTTTTTTGCCGGCTTAAAACTAGGTGTGACCGTGGCCACCATAGGGGCTGTGATTGGGGAATGGGTTGGCGCCCAGCAGGGACTGGGGTTTCTCATGATTCAGTCCAATGCAAGGCTTCAGGTGGACCTGGTCTTTGCCGCCATCCTGTGGCTCACTGCCATGGGCCTTGCCTTATGGTGGCTTGTGGGAGTTCTGGAAAAAAAAATCATTAAATGGAAATAACAAAAGGAAAAATAAATGAAAATCAAGATCATCGGTATGATTCTGGCAATTTCCCTGCTGGGAAGTTTTGCCCATGCAGAACAACAAAAATTAAATCTTATGCTGGACTGGTTTCCCAATGTGGATCATCTGCCCATTTATGTGGCCCGGGAAAAAGGATATTTTTCCGACCAGAACATTGTGGTCAACATCATCAGCCCGTCTGAAACATCTGATGCCCTGAAGCTTGCCGCATCCGGCAATGTGGATATTGCCGTGTCCTACCAGCCCCAGACCATTATTGCAAAAGATATGGGGCTTCCCATCAAGGTTATCGCCCCCCTGGTGGTTCATCCATTGACAACCCTGCTCTTTCTCGAAGGCCGTGGAATCAAAAATCCTGCCGATCTATCCCATAAAAAAATCGGCTATACCGTACCCGGACTCATGGATGTGATGCTGGATGCCTTTGCCGCCATTAATAAGATCCAGGATTACACCCCGGTGAATGTAGGGTTTACCATCCTGCCCGCCCTGGTTTCCAATCAGGTGGATGCCGTCATGGGGCCGTTTAAGACCTATGAAACCGTCACCATTGCCCAGCACGGATATAAGGCCCGGTTTTTTGAACTGGAAAAATGGGGAATCCCGGATTACGAAGAATTAATTTTTGTCTGCGGCCAAAACGCGCTGGAAAAAAAACCTGCGGCTGTCAAAGGCTTTGTTGCGGCCATTGAAAAGGCGCTTGCCTATACAAAGGATCATCCTGAAGATGCCCTGGCAACCTATCTGTCTGCCGTACCAGAGGTCGATAAAAAAATTGAAACCCTGGCCTTTGAACTGACCCGGCCCTATTTTGCCGTAAAGCCTAAGCACAATCTTGCCAAATGGCAGGCTTTTGCCGACTTTGCTTTAAAATATGGCCTCATTAAAAATAAAGTGGATGCT
>JAOZRF010000239.1:0-1968 GCA_029940245.1 Desulfobacula sp. | reverse complement strand
GCCGCAAGTATTTTTAAAGATGTTGAAAAAATACGAAAAAATGCCCCACTTGTCCACAATATCACCAATTATGTGGTTATGAACACCACGGCCAATGCCCTTTTAGCTCTGGGCGCTTCCCCGGTCATGGCCCATGCCCTGCCTGAAGTGGAAGAGATGGCAGGTATTGCCGGGGCTCTGGTCATCAATATCGGCACCTTGAGCGATGCCTGGATTGAGGCTATGTTAAAGGCTGCAAAAAAAGCAGAAACAAGGCAGATACCCATTGTCCTGGACCCTGTGGGCGTTGGTGCCACCCAATACAGAACCAGGACTGCCAGACACCTTATCGAAACCTCTGCCCCGTCCATTATCCGGGGAAACGGCTCGGAAATAATGGCTTTGTGCCAACAGGGTCGGAAAACCAAAGGCGTGGACAGCACAAACGCCTCGGATCAGGCCATTGATTCTGCCAAAGCCCTGGCCCTGGAATTTGGCTGTGTGGTCTGCGTCACTGGCGAAACAGACTATATTGTATCACAGCAAGATATTATCCAGGTTAAAAACGGCCATGCCATGATGCCCCGGGTTACCGGCCTTGGCTGTACTGCCACAGCTCTTTGCGGTGCCTTTGCCGCAATAAATCCTGATTATAGCAGGGCTGCCGCCCACGCCATGGCAGTCATGGGCATTGCAGGGGAAATGGCTGGTGAAAATGCCAAAGGCCCGGGAACCCTTCAGGTCAATTTTATTGACAGCCTTTACCAGATGTCTGAAGCAAATATTGAGGAACTCTTTAACGTTTAGGAAACTTAGGAAAGATCATGAAAGGCATTTATCTTGTAACGGATCAGAAAGCCTGCCGGGAAAAGCCCCTTGAATCCATTGTTTCAGATGCGGTCAGGGCCGGTGTTTCCTGTGTACAGCTCCGGGAAAAACAAGCCTGCACCCGGCTGTTTCTGAAGACAGCCCAGAAGCTTATGTCCATACTTGAACCGGCAAAAATTCCCCTGATCATCAACGACAGGGTGGACATTGCCCTGGCAGTAAAGGCAGCGGGTGTTCATATCGGCCAGAGTGACATGCCATATTTACATGCCCGCAGGTTGATGGGACCTGCGGCAATCATCGGGCTTTCCGTGGAAACCTGGAAAGATGTGGAAAACGCCCAGGCACTTGATGTGGACTATTTAGGGGTCAGCCCCGTATTTTCAACCCCCACCAAAACAGATACCAAAACCCCCTGGGGCCTTGAAGGGCTTGAAAAAATAAGGGATTATTCCTGCCACCCCCTTGTGGCCATTGGCGGGCTTGATGCATCCAATGCCCGGAAAATCATAAAAGCGGGAGCAGATGCCATTGCCGTGGTATCTGCCATCTGTTCGGCAAAGGATGCCTTTGATGCGACCGTTCAGCTAGTCCGGCTTTTTGAAAAAACACAACAGGAGAAAAGATCATGAAATCTTATTTCAGGGCATTGACGATAGCAGGTTCGGACAGCGGCGGTGGTGCCGGTATCCAGGCTGATCTAAAAACCTTTTCTGCCCTGGGCTGTTTTGGCATGTCTGCCATTACTGCCCTTACGGCCCAGAACACCTGTGTTGTTACAGGAATTTTCCCGGTTCCGCCGGAATTTATCGGTCAGCAGATTGATGCGGTCATGGCGGATATTGGCACAGATGCCGTAAAAATAGGTATGCTTCACTCTCCGGAAGTAATTGAAATAGTGACTAAAAAACTTGCCCAATGGGAATGCCCCAATATTGTACTGGACCCGGTCATGATTTCCAAAAGCGGGGATACGCTGTTGAAAAGTGATGCTGTAACGGCATTGAAAACCTTACTGATTCCCAAAGCGTTTATTATCACACCCAACCTGCCTGAAGCTTCCGTTCTGCTGGACCGGGATGTTGAAACCCTGGAAGATATGACCCGGGCAGCAAAGGATCTTGCAGACCTAGGCTGTGCCAATGTTCTGCTGAAAGGGGG
>JAOZRF010000238.1 GCA_029940245.1 Desulfobacula sp. | reverse complement strand
CATCTATTGAATACTGGGCACCCTTTGTTTCATCATCCCAGGTGATCTGTTTCATGTTGATTAAATCTATGACCCCGGCAAACCTGTCTTCGGAACCCATGGGCAATTGCAGTATCACAGGATTTGCCATCAACTTCTTTTTTATGGAATTGACAGCACCCAGAAAATCCGCTCCGATTCTGTCCATTTTATTGATAAAGGCCAACCTGGGAACTGAATAGCGATCTGCCTGTCTCCAGACCTTCTCGGATTGAGGTTCAACTCCTCCCACGGCACAGAAAACACCAATGGCCCCGTCCAGAACTCGTAATGCTCGTTCCACCTCAACTGTAAAATCAACATGGCCCGGCGTATCTATAATTTGAATAAGAAAATTTTTCCATTCACAGGTGGTAACAGCAGAGGTGATGGTTATACCCCTGTCCTGTTCATCCTGCATCCAGTCCATGACAGCTTCTCCATCATGGACTTCTCCGATTTTATAGGACTTTCCCGTGTAAAAGAGAATTCTTTCAGTAACCGTGGTTTTCCCAGCATCAATGTGGGCCATGATTCCGATATTTCTGAACCGACTTATATTTTTACTCATTTCACCATCAACAGATTTGTTTTATAAAAATATTCAAGGTCTATGTGTCCGGCCAGGGTCAACGCATCTTGTCCCTGGATCAGTATTTTAACCATTTTTATTTTTGATATATTCAATGTTAAAGAATTCACCATTGAATATATTGCCAAAAGTTCACTCTGGGTATCCATAAGTTCCATCATTCCTGGTTCCAGACTCAAATCAATATATGCCTTCCCATCATCTGTAATGAAAAAAGAATTGATTTTTGTCTCTTTTGGCCATGTTGCCTCAAGATTGACAAGTTGCGGGCCTTTAATAAGGGTCTTGAGAATTGCAAGCCCCAGATAATGCGAATCCAGATTTAATGCAAATTTTTTTTTTACTGACTTTAAAAAAATTTTCTGTTTATCCGCAAAATAGACAAAGCCCTCAAAAAGATTTTTATAAGATGAAATCCGATCCTCTTTTCCATTATTTTCTGCCACACAGATACCTGATAATGTAAAAAGGACCAAAAAAATAAATAAAATTAATTTTTTATATCTGGATTTCATGTGAGCCCACTCAAATCCGGCAACTCCTAAAGTTGAGTCCTCTAAATCAAATGGTATTTGATACAGCATTGCCTGATATGTGTCAAGAAAATAAGCCTTGCAAATCTGACAGGGGTTTAATAAAATTAATTTTAAATTTTAAATAGCTGATATATCCATTATTTAATTAAAATTTTTTATCAGGAATAAGTAAAATTATGATCCCTGGATTTGAAAGCATTGTTGAAGAAAGAATTAAAAAAGCTCAGGAAAAGGGGGAATTTAATAACCTGAAAGGCTGCCATAAACCACTAAAATTTGAAGACCTGAATGTTCCGGAGGATTTGCGGCTGGCATACAAGATATTAAAAAATGCCGGATTCCTTCCTCCTGAAGTTGAGCTTAAAAAAAAGATTACTCAAACTGAGCAATTACTTGAAACCGCACAGGTTGATTCTCCTGAAAAACTTAAAATTAAAAAAAAATTAAACTGGCTTTTAACAAAATTAAATATAACCGGAAAAGAGCCCTTTTCGTCAATTGTGTCAGAAAAATACCACGACACTATTATAAAAAAAATGTCCTGATTTTTAAAAATAAGGAATAAACAGGAATTTACCATGAAAAAAATACGACTGGCCCTTTTATCCGGAGGGATATCTTCGGAAAGACAGGTTTCCCTTAACAGCGGCAAACAGGTGTTTGATGCCCTTGATAAAGATAAATATGATATCACCCTGTATGATCCCAGAACAGACCTGAAACAGATAGTCATTGATGCAGACAAAATTGATGCTGCACTGATCATTTTACACGGCCCTTTTGGAGAGGATGGAACGGTTCAGGGACTTTTGGATCTGCTGGGTATCCCCTACCAGGGAGCAGGGGTTCTGGGAAGTGCCATTGCCATGCACAAACTTGTTAGCAAAAGGCTTTATAAAGGGGCCGGGATTCCCACACCTGACTATCTTTCATTTTCCATGACCGACACAATTGACCCTGTAAAAATTATCAATACCTTGAATCTTCCCCTGGTGATAAAACCGGCATGTGCCGGATCAAGTGTGGGCATGACCATTGTCAGAGCGCCAGAAGATTTTCAGGATGCTGTAAAACTAGGCTTTCAGCATGATGATACCCTTATTATTGAAAAATATATAAAAGGTATTGAACTGACCTGTGGTGTCCTGGGCAATGAAGAACTGGAAGCTTTGCCCATAATTGAAATCATCCCGGAAGCTGGTCATGAATTTTTCGATTACCATGCCAAATACACGGCAGGGGCGACACGGGAAATCTGCCCTGCCCGCATTGATGATGACATCACAAAAAAAGTCCAGGAACTTGCCATCAAAGCGCACCAGGCCCTTTTTTTAAAAGGATATTCCAGGACGGACATGATCCTGGATAATCAGAATGTATCTGTCCTTGAAACCAATACAATACCCGGTATGACGGCAACAAGTCTTTACCCCCAGTCTGCACAGGTAGCAGGATATTCTTTTACCAAAGTTTTGGACAAACTCATTTTATTATCAATTAAAGAACATAAAAAACAAAAATTAAGGAGATCCGAATGAAGGTATTAGTTGTCGGTGGAGGCGGTCGTGAACATACACTGGTATGGAAAATATCAAAAAGTCCCATGGTGGAAAAAATATATTGTGCTCCGGGAAATGCCGGGACAAAAGACCTTGCAGAATCTGTTCCCATTGCAGTAGAAGATATTAATGCACTGGTCACCTTTGCTAAAGAAAACAAAATTGATCTAACCGTTGTCGGTCCGGAAGGCCCTCTGGTGGAAGGTATTGTGGACAGCTTTGAAGCAATGGGGCTAAAAGCGTTTGGCCCAGACAAAGCGGCAGCAAGACTTGAAGGCAGTAAAAATTTTTCAAAACAGCATATGCTCAAATACAATATCCCCTGTGCCATGGGAAAGGCATTCACAGATACCGGCAAGGCCAAAGCCTATGCCAGAGCCCTTGGTGCACCCTGCGTGGTCAAGGCCGATGGTCTTGCCGCGGGCAAAGGGGTCATCATCTGTTCCACCCTTGAAAAAGCCTATAAAGCCATTGATTCCATGATCAAAGACAATACCTTTGGCGATGCAGGTAGAATTGTGGTTGTGGAAGAATGCCTGAAAGGGGAAGAAGCCTCTTTTATTGTTTTAACTGATGGGAAAACCATCCTGCCCCTGCCGGAATCCCAGGATCACAAAAGAATTTTTGACAATGATGAAGGGCCAAATACAGGTGGTATGGGGGCTTATTCTCCTGCACCAGTCCTTGACCATAGACTGCGCCTGAAAGCCATGAACGAAGTCATGATCCCGGCAGTACAGGGGATGACAAAAGAGGGAACCCCATTTAAAGGGGTTCTTTATGCAGGTCTTATGGTGGATAAAGACCAGATAAAAGTGCTGGAGTTTAACACAAGATTGGGAGATCCTGAAACCCAGCCCATTCTCATGCGTCTTGAAAATGATCTGGTGCCCTTGATGGAAGCCTGCTGTGATGGCACCCTGCATCATTATTCCACCGAAATAGACCCGAGAGCGGCCATCTGCGTGGTAATTTCTTCGGGCGGATATCCCGGTGCATACAAGACAGGAGAAGAAATTTTCGGCCTTGACGAGGCCAACACTGTTAAGGATACGATTGTTTTTCACGCGGGTACGGCATTAAAAGATGGGAAACCCGTCACATCAGGCGGCAGGGTACTTGGGGTAACCTCCCTTGGTGACACTGTCAAAGATGCCATTGACCGTGCTTATGAAGCCTGTTCAAAAATTTCATTTGACAGGAAATTTTATCGCAAAGACATTGGAGCCAAGGCCTTAAAAAGACTTTCCATCCCCCCCAAGGTCAGCGTGATCATGGGAAGTGACTCTGATTTTCCCGTCATGGAAAAAGCATTGTCCATATTAAAAAAATTTGACATTCCTTATACCATCACCGTTGCCTCTGCCCACAGGACCCCGGAAAGGGCTGCCCGCCTTGCCATTGAGGCAAAAGAAAAAGGGATAAACGTTCTCATCTGTGGTGCCGGCCATGCAGCCCATCTGGCAGGGGTCATTGCTGCCCACACCACCATTCCTGTTTTAGGGGTTCCCATAGATTCATCCGCGCTAAAGGGTATGGATTCTTTGCTGGCAACAGTTCAGATGCCTCCGGGAATTCCTGTTGCAACCATGGCCATCGGAGAATCCGGAGCCTATAATGCCGGCATTTTCGCAGCACAGATCCTTGGTGTTTCCGACCCTGTGATAGCCCGGAAGCTTGCTGACTTTAAACAGGAAATGGCAGACAAGGTCAATAAAAAGGCCCAGAGTTTTGCATGATGGACAAAAAAATAGTCTCTGTTGATCCTGTAGCCCCTGAGCCTGATTGTATTGTCAAAGCCGGAAAGATTCTCCAGAAAAATGGAATTGTGATCTTTCCGGCTAAATGTCTTTACGGGATTGGTGCCAATGCTCTGGATGAAATGGCTATTAAAAAAGTATTTCATTTAAAACAGCGGCCCTGGAACAAGCCGATTCTTGTCCTTATCCCGGACAGAACCTGGCTTGCTGATCTTGTCGTCTCGATTTCCAGACACGCGAATAAATTGATGGATGCCTTCTGGCCCGGAAATATCACCCTTGTGTTTGAAGCAAAAACACATATTTCAAAATTTTTAACGGCCAAAACCTGTAAAATCGGCATCAGGATTCCTGCCCATCCCGTTGCAAAAGCCCTGATTAAATATGTGAATTTTCCCATTACCGGCACCAGCGCCAACCTGTCCGGCGAAAGTGGCTGTTATAAGATTGATCAATTGTCTTCCGCCCTGACTGACCAGGCAGATCTGGTCCTGGATGCAGGCAGGCTCAAAGGCGGCATGGGGTCAACCATTGTCGATGTTACAGTCTCACCCGTTGCCATCATCCGGGAAGGTGAAATTCTGACAGGCCAGATTAATGAAATCCTGAAAAATTGATATTTCCCAAGCTATAACTTCCTGTCATAATTTCATTGACAAATCATAAATTTTCCCTTAAAAAAGAACCATTCCTGCCGGAGTGGTGGAATTGGTAGACGCAGAGGACTCAA
>JAOZRF010000237.1 GCA_029940245.1 Desulfobacula sp. | reverse complement strand
GATGCCGTCAGCGGGACTCCGGTGCTGGATATAAAATTAAAAATTTGATTAAGGTAATTCTGATTAACGGGGGTTGGTCAGGGGTCAAGCCTTAATTTTTGCATTATAGAGCCCAACAACCCAAATGAACCGGTAAAAGAATATTTCCCGCTATTTGGTAAAATTTCCAACAAGCGCATAAACTCAGATTTTTTTCGCACTGTTCCGTTCGCTATGCTCACTACATTCTTTCGACCTGTTTCTTGATAAAAAACAAAAAAGTGTTCACTTATCCTTAAAGCGCCTCCGGGAGCCAGGGAGAGAGACCATGAATGAAAAACAGTCAGATCCAAAAGCAACCAAGGCCCCGCCCGGGCAAACGGAGCCGGCCCTTCGAGATATAGAGCAAAAGTTTCAAGGTCTCCTGAACGTCCTCCCCATGGGCGTTGCTGTCAGCACGCCCGGGGCCAAAGGCGTGGTCACCGAGGTCAACGCGGAGCTGGTGAAGATCTTCGAGTACGACTCAAAAGAGGAGTTCCTGAAGGTGCCTGCTGCGGATCACTATGTGGATCTTCAGGGAAGGGCGCGATTTTTAAAACTGGTGGAACAGGGAGCGGTGAGAAATTTCGAGGCCCGCTTCAAGCGCAAAGACGACACCGGTGTTATCACGCTGCCGTTGTTTCCGTCTCCGGATCGGATCGCTTTCTGGAATTTTATATTGTTTTTTTCGGCAATATCAATGGCAACATCAGGATTGATTTTTCTGACCGATACGGTTACCCCTCTTAAACCGAGTTCTTCCTAGGATGAGAGAACGCCAACCACATCAAGGGAGTTCTGGATATAATTTTTGGCCGCATATATCACTTCATCCTCAAAGCCTGAAACCCCTGGTGCATTTGAAAATGTTTCAATTATTTTTATTGCGTTCATAAGATTTTTCCTTGTCTGTAAAAGGATCGGCAATTAAAATTACCCTGGATGCTTCATGGGGATGTTTCCTCTTCAAAAATATCCATCTGAAACTATGGCATAGAGAGGAGGATTAAAATTTAAAAAATCACTAAAACCTGAAGGTCACACTTAGGTCTGAACAGCAATGCCGGCGCAGGGAACAGCATCATCATATGGCACAGTGGATTTAAGGAAAGCCGTGGCCATAGCGGGATTTATACATATCATCCCGGTTTCTGCCCTTTAGGGTATACCTGTTCCAGCTATTCAAAGTGATTTTCAACGCACTTGTAATAAGCGCTTGCTTTGGGATTGCGAGGCTGATACCCTGAAGGGCAAGCGTAAATATCAAAATCATATGGTGATGATTGTGCCATAGTATAACCAATAATAATTGTTCAACAAACAACATAAACCAAACTGGGTTTGAAATATCTAAACGCGACAGGAGAAGTTTAAGCAATTATGGCAGAGCCTGTTTTGGATACAGATCTTCCGAGTGAAGTTATCAAATCGGCTGAGGGTTTAGGCAGTCAGATTATTAAAAAATTCAAACATGCCCTTATTATCGATTTTGAAGCCGTTCCCAATGGAGATATATTTCATGTCGGCGCAGTTTTTAACGGTAACACATTTGAAAAAAAAGACATTAAAGACAGCAGGGATGCTTTAAAGAAATTGTCGGCCTTTTCATCCGGGGCCGACTATATCCTGGGCCACAATATTATCAACCATGACCTTGCTCTTGTAAAAGAAATTTTACCGGATGCTCCTATTTTGCATCTGCCGGTCATTGATACCCTTTATCTGTCCCCGCTTGCGTTTCCGGAAAATCCCTATCACAAGCTGATAAAAAATTACAAGTTGATCAAGAACAGCAAAAATAACCCGGTGGCAGACGTCAAACTTACCTGGGCTGTGTTTGAAGATCAGGTTGGCGCATTTTCCGTGTTAAATCGGAGTGACCCCGGGTTGATTTCATTTTATGCCTTTGCTTTTGAGCCGTTTTATTCCAAAGACCGAATAATGAGGATGACCGGTATTTTTGATCTGTTTCATTCTTTGTCCAAATCTGTTCCGGACACGGATAAGGCCAAACAGATATTTATGGCAGTGTGCCGGGGGAAAATATGTTCAACAGCCTTTGAAACAATCTGGGACGGGTTCTGCGATCATCCGCAAAAAAGGCCTGTTTTTGCCTATGCCTTGTCCTGGCTCAGGGTGTCCGGCAGCAATTCCATTATCCCTCCCTGGGTGAAACACGAATTCCCGGAGATTTCCGCCATTATCACTCAACTTCGGTATGCCTGCGGCAGCAGTGATTGCGAGTATTGCAGGGAAAACAATGATTCTAAAAAGCTGTTAAAGAAATATTTTGGGTTTGACGAATATCGCAGACTGCCGGACGGTCGGAAACTCCAAAAAGAAATTATCGAATCAAATCTTAGAGGCAACTCCCTGCTGGGTATTTTGCCCACGGGCGGAGGAAAATCGATCTGTTACCAGATCCCTGCCCTTCACCGGTATCACAGGACTGGTGAACTGACCATCGTGATATCACCGCTCAAGGCCCTGATGAAAGATCAGGTGGACAATTTGAATAAGACCACGGGTATGGAAACGGCTGGTGCCATAAACGGCAGTCTTACACTTCCTGAACGGGGGGCTGTCATGGAAAAGGTAAGGCTGGGAGATATCGGTCTTTTATATATTTCTCCCGAGCAATTGCGAAATTTCAGTGTGGCAGAACTGATCGGCTCAAGGGATGTGGGGTGCTGGATTTTTGATGAGGCCCACTGTCTTTCCAAATGGGGGCATGATTTCAGGCCGGATTATCTGAATGTTGCCGATTTTATAGTCGAACAGAGCAGACGTTCAAAACGCCCTCCCCTTATCGGTGCATTTACGGCAACCGCAAAAAAGGATGTGATTGAAGAAATCTGCAGCCACTTTACTGAAAAACTTGATCTTGATCTAATTTCTTTTATCAGTGGGGTTCAAAGAGAAAATTTGAGTTTCCAGGTATGGCCGGTGACAAAAAATGAAAAGCATGATGTGATTTTCAATTGTCTTAAAGAAAGTGTCTCTGACGGTGCCAGCTCCGCCATTGTTTATTGTGCCGGCAGAAAAAAAACAGAAGCACTCAGTGCGTTTTTAAATGAAAAAGGAATCACATCACAGGCATTTCATGCGGGGCGAAGCGAGCCGGACAAACGAAATATCCAGGATGATTTTGTGGCCGGGAAAATTCCGGTGATCTGTGCGACAAATGCATTTGGTATGGGGATCGACAAAAAAGATATCCGCCTGGTCATTCATGCCGACATTCCAGGGTCCCTTGAAAATTATCTGCAGGAAGCGGGCAGGGCCGGGAGGGATACGGCGCCTGCAGACTGCATCCTCTTATACGAACAGGAAGATATTGAAAATCAGTTTTCTTTAAATGCCTATTCAAAACTCTCATTAAAGGATATCAAGAAAATCCTGGGTATCTTGAAAAAAAGGGGTGCGAAAACTCCGGAGATTGTTATCACCCCGGGGGAAATCATGCGACTGATCGGTTATTCCAACTTTGCTGAGGATGATGGCCGGGCAAGAATCGGCGTCAGTTGGCTTGAGCGAAAAGGGTTTTTAAAACGTTCCTTTAACCAGACGCTTTTTTTTAAAGGCAAACCTCTTGTCCGGGATATGAAAGAGGCTGAAGACAAGATCGCAGCACTGAACCTTTCCAAAATGATGGCAATGGTGTTCAAAACGATTCTGCTGACCCTGTTCAATGCGGATAAGGATTCAATATTATCTGCAGACGTTATCTGCGCCAATTTAGGGAAGATTCCAAACCTGCCGGAAGAATATCTGGATTCAAAATTTGTTATCGGGCTTTTATCCCGGATGGCCGAGATTGGACTGGTCAAAGAAGGAATTCTCATGACCGCCTTTGTCAAACCTAAGGGACAGGGGAACTCACCAAAACTGCTGGAGTCTTTTCTTAAAATTGAAACCCAGATGCTTGAGTTGATGGAGGAACTATCCCCTGACGCTGGAATGTCCCAGGATACGGCCGATGTCATCCACCTTCGGCTTATGTCCCAGCGGTTGAAGGACAAAGGATTTGATCAGGTTAATACGGATGTTGTGGGCAGAATATTACAGGCCCTTGCCAACGACAAAGGAGAAAATCAGGGAAAGAGTTTGAAAATAGCAGGCAGGAAAGGGGCTGAACAGCAGATGGTTTATGTGAAATTTCCCTGGCAGAAGATTAAAAAAAGAATGGAATTGCGCCACAATTGTTCAAGACTCTGCCTTAATACCATCATTTCAGCCCTGCCAAAGCCGTTGCGGCAGGGGCAGGCCCAGGTGATGGCAGAATTTTTTCTTTCCCATATCACCAAAGAGATGCAGTGTGATGTTTTTCTTTCAGGCTATAAGGGAGATCACAAGACATTAATTGAACGCAGTCTTTTGTTCATGCATGACATGAAGGTGATTACACTTCAGAACGGCCTGGGGGTGTTTCGCCAGGCAATGACCCTGACCATGCTTCCGGAAAGTCGGAAAAGACTATATACTCAAGGCGATTATGAACCCCTGTCCCACCATTATGCCCAGAAAAACGTGCAGGTTCATGTGATGGAAAAATATGCCCGTCTGGGCCTTGAAAAAATCAAAACTGCCCTGGGGTTTGTCAGTGATTATTTTTCATCCTCTTATGATCTGTTTATCCAGCAGCATTTCCCCCGGGAGAAAACACTTATTCAAACGGCCATGACGGCAGAGGCGTATAAAGAGATCATCCAGTCACTTGAAAATCATATCCAGGAAGCCATTGTTGCAGCCCCACCTGAAAAAAACTTACTGGTCCTTGCCGGGCCCGGCTCCGGCAAAACCAAAACTATTGTTCACCGGTGCGCCTGGCTGATCAAGGCTAAATCCGTTGATCCCTCCTCGATTCTTGTTCTGTGTTTCAACCACCAGGCCATGATCGAGCTTAAAAAAAGGATTCGGGCGCTGACCGGCAGAAGAGCAAGTTTTGTGACGGCAATGACATATCACGGGTTTGCCATGCGTCTGACCGGCCGGTCTTTTTTGGAAAATAAAAAGGGCCTGGAAAACCAGATGGGCCATAAATCAGGGGAAAAGGCGATTGGGTTTGATACTATTATTGACGAAGCTGTCGAGATTTTAAACGGAGAGCGGGAAATCGCCGGGATAGAACAATCAGAGGCAAGAGAGGTTCTGCTGGCACAATACCGGTATATCCTTGTGGATGAATACCAGGATATTGATGATCG
>JAOZRF010000236.1 GCA_029940245.1 Desulfobacula sp. | reverse complement strand
CTTTAAAATAGCAAAAAACCCGGATGAATTTGAGCTTGAGATTACAAACTTTTTGCGGCCCCATGAAAATATCAGTCTTGAAGGATTGTACAAATCAGGAACGATTATCTGTACACAATGTGAAGCCCAGGGGTTCCGGAAAATAACACCCTTTCCAGACCGGCCTGATGTCATGGCTAAATATTCCTGCACGATCATTGCCGATAAAACCCGGTATCCTGTTTTGCTTTCCAACGGTAATCCGGTTAAGTCAGGAAATCTTGACAACAACCGGCATTTTGTCAGGTGGGAAGATCCATTTAAAAAACCAAGTTATCTGTTTGCCCTTGTGGCAGGAGATATCGATCATATTGAAGATCAATTTATCACCCGTTCAGGCCGACGTATTGAATTAAAAATCTATTCTGAAAAAGAAAATATTGATAAGTGCAATCATGCCATGAAATCCTTAAAACAAGCCATGGCATGGGATGAAAAACGCTTCGGCCTTGAATATGATCTGGATCTTTATCAGATTGTGGCCATCAATGATTTTAATGCCGGGGCAATGGAAAACAAAGGATTAAATATTTTTAACTCCAAATATGTTCTTGCCAACCCTGCAACAGCCACAGATGAAGATTTTATGAATATTCAAAGGGTTATCGGCCATGAATACTTTCATAACTGGACTGGGAACAGGGTTACACTTAAAAACTGGTTTCAGTTAAGCCTGAAAGAAGGGCTCACCGTATTCCGGGATCAGGAATTTTCTTCAGACTTAAATTCAAGAAGTGTCGAGAGAATTTCAAATGTAAAAAATTTAAGGGGACAACAATTTCCAGAAGACCAGGGTCCCATGGCCCATCCGGTAATGCCTGATTCATATATCAAAATGGATAATTTTTATACCATGACTGTTTATGAAAAGGGTTCAGAGCTTGTCAGGATGATTCATCAATTGCTGGGGGAGAACCATTTCAGGAAAGGCATTGACCTTTACTTTGCACTATATGACGGGATGGCCGTGACCATAGATGATTTTGTCGGGGTGATGGAAAAGGCTTCTGGTCTGGATCTTGAGCAATTCAAGCGCTGGTACTTTCAATCTGGTACGCCAATAGTCACAATGAGCAGATCGTATCATCCGGAAATTAAACAGCTTGAAATCAGCTTTCAGCAAAACACGGCCCGGGACAGAAACCAGGACATCAAAAAACCGCTTCATATTCCAATCAACTTTGGGATATTGGATGCTCAAGGAAAAGATATCACTCCTGCCGACAAAACACTGCTTGAGCTTCGAGACGATAAAAAGACCTTTGTTTTTCAAAATATTCCTGAAAACAGCCTTCCTTCAATATTTCGGCAATTTTCTGCACCCGTAAAAATTAAAACCGATTTTACAGATGACGAACTTGCTTTTCTCATGGCAAATGATAGCGATGCCTTCAGCAGGTGGGATGCGGCACAGACCCTTTTTACAAAAGAAATCAAACAGATCATCCATGCCATTCAAGCGGACAAAAAATTATCTGTTTCCAAAGAGTTGATGACTGCGTTTAAAAAAACTCTAATGGACCAGGCCCAGGATCATGCATTTTCAGCAAAAGCGCTTTGCCTGCCCCTGGAAACTGAAATCAAAGATCATTTTGATCTTGTGGATGTTGATGCCATCCACGCGGCAAGGCAGTTTTTAAAACAGAAAATTGCAGGACAGCTGAAAAATCAATTTATGGACATTATTGATCTTTGCTCTAAATCAGATCCATTGAGCATATCCCATGGGGCAATGGCTGACCGAAGCCTGAAAAACTTATGTTTGTCATACCTGGGCAGTTTAAAAAAACCTGGCACAACAGAGCTAATCTGGGACCATTATAAATCTGCACAAAATATGACGGATGAGCTGGCCGGCTTTAAAATTCTGTCTCAGATTGATCCGGCCATAAAACAAAAGGCTGTTGAAAAATTTTATGCCGGATGGCAGCATGACAAACTTGTTCTGGACAAATGGTTTGCGGTCCAGGCAGGCTCTCACCTTGCCGATACTTTGAAAACTGTCACAGCCCTCACTTGCCATAAGGATTTTTCCATTAAAAATCCCAATAAGGTTCGATCCCTGATTTATGTTTTTGCCCTGCAGAACCCGGTGAATTTCCATCAAAAAAATGGAGATGGATACGGGTTTATTGCAGACCAGATTATTTTATTGGACAAAATAAACCACCAGATCGCAGCCAGGCTGTCCTCATGTTTTAATCTCTGGAAAAAATATGATGATCATCGAAAATCTTTAATGCAAAAAGAGCTTGAACGAATTTTATCCGTGCAAACTCTTTCTAAAAATGTTTATGAAATTATTTCAAGGACGCTTGAGTAAAAACATTTTCTTCCCAGATACCATTATTACACATCTTCTCTGCCAATGCCATGATATTCAAATCCAGCTTCTTTCACTTCGCCCGGGTCATACTGGTTTCGTCCATCAAATATAATTTTTTGCTTCATGGTATCTGCCATGAGTTTAAAGTCAGGCTGGCGAAAGGTCTTCCATTCTGTGACCAGGATTAACCCGTCTGTATTTTCAATGGCCTGGTATAGGTTGTCAGCCAATTTCAGGCGGCCATCTGAAAACCATTTTTCAGGAAATTCTTTTTGTGCCTGATCCATGGCGACGGGATCAAAGGCCTTGACCATGGCGCCTGACTCCAGCAATTTTTTAAGGATCACTTCTGATGATGATTCTCTCATATCATCTGTACCCGGTTTAAAAGAAAGGCCCCACATGCAAAAAGTTTTTTTGGAAAGATCCTGCCCAAATTTTTTAATAATTTTATCTGACAATACCTGTTTTTGAAGATTATTTCTCTTTTCTACAGCATTGAGCAACTCTGGTATAAAACCCTGGTCCTGACTTGTTTTAATGAGTGCTTTGACATCTTTTGGAAAACAGGAACCTCCATAACCACATCCCGGATAAATAAAAGAATACCCGATCCTTGAATCAGACCCGATTCCTTTTCTGACATTTTCAACATCTACGCCCAGCCTTTCACAGATATTGGATATTTCATTCATAAAGGATATTTTTGTTGCCAGCATTGAATTCGCAGCATATTTGGTCATTTCTGCATCCCGGACATTCATGGAAATAATTTTTTCCCTGTTACGTGAAAATGGTGCGTAAAGCCTTTTCATCTGGTCTGCAGCACGCTTAGAATCAACTCCGATAATAATCCGATCCGGTTTGAGAAAATCATTGACAGCAGCGCCTTCCTTTAAAAACTCCGGGTTGCTGACCACATCAAACTCAATATTAACACCCCTGTTTGAAAGTTCTTGCCGGATGGTGGATTTTACTTTATCTGCCGTTCCAACGGGTACTGTTGATTTGTCCACAATCACTGAGTAGTTGTTGATATTCCGGCCGATCTGCCTTGCAACCTGTAATACATACTGCAGGTCTGCAGATCCATCTTCACCGGGTGGGGTGCCCACTGCGATAAAAAAAATACTGGAATTTTCAGCAGCCTGTTCAAGACTTGTGGAAAATTTTAAGGTTCCTTCCTTATAGTTTTGGCTTACAAGGTTTTCAAGTCCTGGTTCATAAATGGGAAGTATGCCGTTTTTCAAATTTTCTATTTTTGTCTTATCGATATCAACGCAGGTCACAGTGCTTCCCATTTCTGCAAAACATGCCCCTGTTACAAGCCCTACATATCCGGTTCCAATAATCACAAGTTTCATTAAACATTACCTTAAGTTGAATTATTTATAGTATTCTTTATACCATTTAACAAAATTGTTTATTCCATCAACTATGGGGGTTGAAGGTTTAAAGCCTGTATCTTTTATCAAATCGTTCACATCAGCATAGGTTGCAGGGACATCTCCTGCCTGTAAGGGCAGATATTCCTTAACCGCTTTTTTTCCAATAGCCTTTTCAATGGCTTCAACAAATGCCATCAGGGCAACGGGCTGATTGTTACCGATATTATAGAGTTTGTAGGGAACACAAGAGCTGGACGGATTGGGGTTGTCAGATGTCCAGTCCGGATCTGCCTCTGGAATATTGTTCATTACTCTGACAACACCCTCAACAATATCATCAATATAGGTAAAATCCCTTTGCATGTCCCCATTATTAAATACTTTGATGGGTTCATTGTTCAAAATGGCTTTTGTAAAAAGAAAAAGTGCCATATCAGGTCTTCCCCATGGACCATAAACGGTAAAAAATCTAAGTCCTGTTGTGGGAAGTTTGTATAGATAGCTGTAGGTATGGGCCATTAGTTCATTGGCTTTTTTGGATGCAGCATAAAGGCTGATGGGATGATCCACATTATGCCGGACTGAAAAGGGCATATTGGTATTCAGCCCATATACGGAACTGCTGGAAGCATAGACAAGATGCTTAACCCCTGAATGGCGGCAGCCTTCAAGAATATTGCCAAACCCGACCAGATTGCTGTCAATATACGATGCCGGATTTTCAATGCTGTAGCGGACTCCGGCCTGGGCAGCAAGATTAATAACATAGTCAAATGAATTATTTTCAAAAAGATTTTTTATTTTTTCTCTGTCAGCAATATCCCCTGAAATAAATTTAAATCCGGCTTGTTGTTCTATGATGGATAAGCGCTTTTTTTTAAGATTAACATCATAGTAATCATTTAAATTATCAATACCATAAACCTCATGGCCCTCTTTGAGCAGGCGGGATGATAAATTAAATCCAATAAACCCTGCAGCTCCTGTAACAAGAACTTTCATAATAATTTCCTTATTTTTATCCTGTCAGCATTGAAAATAAATTCGCGGCCCGGGGGGTTCTCTGTCAGTCTGCTTAATACCCGCGCTGAGCATGCACTTATTTTTCCGATTTGTTTACCATAAATAACAAACCAAAAACAATGAAAATTATAAAGACAAAAAAATCCAAGAACATTTTACGATGTTTATCGTAAGGGTCCACTCAAAAATTAATTACCAATTTTGGTTAAAGACTTGCAACTATCAGAGATCGATTTAGGATTTAGGTTAAAAAAAAACCTAAAACCGCACCTGAAAAAAGTTTTCGTTCAGGCACTAAATAATTTTGAAATTCAGATGCAGGAATTGACGTTCAAAATTGCGGGTAATACTTATGGCAAATCAAAATAAACCGGCGAACTGCTCCATTTGCTGACTCTCTCCCAGCCATATCGGTCTTCCCATCCTTTTCTTCGACCTTTATTTTTAATTTTTTTTCTC
>JAOZRF010000235.1 GCA_029940245.1 Desulfobacula sp. | reverse complement strand
TTTCAGGTGACCCACGATGGGCATATAATTCAATCATGGCAAACTCAATCAACTCCATATTTTATTCGAAATAATATTTGAATAATAATTAAAAAACCAACCTATATTTTATTATTATTTTTCAATCACAATTTCTTTAATAAATACCATTTAACTTAATGCCCAATAACATATTTAATACTATCATAAAAACACATAAATAGGAATGCTGTCAAAACAAATTTGCTGTAAAACCAAATTAAAATATCGAAATAATGGAAGATATGCCCGTATTGAAGCAGGCACACTTAAATCAATTTAAATATATGAACCGTGACAGTGCAATGACTGTTCTCACTATGGAAAGGACTGCTTCCCAAAGATAATGGTTTTAGATTTATGATAGGCTGGATAAGGGGCAACCCGGCGTTTGAACTTTCCAGCCGGGTAATCAGGTCAGACAATACATTGACAAACACAAGCACCAGAATTTTGAAATCATCAGGTTATAAACCAACCTGATGATTTATAGGGTTTCAGTGTCAATTATGCAGTATTTAATCCTTTTTTGATTCTTCTGAATTATAAAAAAATCGAGGGGTGATCCCGCCCACAACAGGTTCATAATACCGGTAAAAGGTTTTTTCCTCCAGCAATCCATCGATCTTTCGCTGGATTGCCATGCGTTCCTCGCTGTTCATCCATTTGTTCCAGTCTTCCAGGGTATTCCAGGAACTGATGATCATATACTCCCCATCATAATCCAGGCAACTGAAGGTCTGGTCCGTCAAAAAACCCGGCTGAACCGTGGCACGGGATCTAAGTTGTACAATAAGAGGGGCAAGTTTTTCTGCCATGGTCTTATCTTTTATCGTTCGTCTGATAATAATGGAAACTGCCATGATATTCTCCTTTTGTTAAACGATTAGTGAATTTTTGTATTTTTGTCTGATCTAACGCTCCTGTTTTGAAAAATAAAGATTAACAAGGGCAAGCAGAGAAGTACCGCCTATCATGAGTACGGAAATCGCATTGATCACCGGTGTACTGCCGTCCCGGACCTGGAGATATAGGTTGATGGGCAAAGTTGCCTGGGAACCTACCAGAAAAAGTGTTGTATTAAAATTTTCAAAAGACATGAGAAAAGCAACTGCCATGGCCCCGAGAATGGCGGGTCTGAGGAACTTGAGGGTGATATGCACAATGGTTTCAAAACGTGTTGCACCAAGGCTCAGGGCTGCCTCTTCCAGAGTATGATCAAATTTTTTCAACCGGGCGGAAACGATCAGGGTGACAATGGTTGTGATGAATGAAAACTGTCCCAGGACAACCAGCCAGAATCCCGGTCTGAAGAGTCCCACATCAAGGCCAAAGTGTGTTTCAAAAAAAAGTCCCAGGGTGTTGGAAAACAACAGGATGGAAATACCCAGGATAACACCGGGAATGACAAGCGGGGCCAGCATCAGAAAAAAAAGAAGCTGTTTAAAGGGAAAATTTTCCTGTTCAAACAAAAAAGCTCCCATGGTGCCCACAAATGTGGATAAAAGCGAGACAAAGAAAGCCACTTTAAAACTGACCCATATACTGTCCAGGTTGATCTGGTCATTGAATATCCCGGTCATTTCCATGGTATTGCCCGTGAACCATTCCAGGGTAAATCCTTTCCAGGGAAGGGAGGGAAACATGGAGTCATTAAAGGCAAGTATGCAGGTAACAACAAGTGGCGCAAAAAGAAATACAAAATAGAGAATGACGTACAGCCTGAATCCCCGGGAGTATGTTTTTGTCTGGGGAATATTTCTAATCATTGTACCACCTTGCCCAGAGTCTGTTTTGTCAGTTTAAGTCCCATCCAGATAATACCGGACGAGAGAATCAGCAGCAGGAACCCAAAGGCACTGCCCTGGTTCCAGTTAAAACTTGCAATGAATTGATTGTAGATCTGTTCAGTGAACCACAGACCATTTTTCCCGCCCATAAGGTTAGGTGTAAGATAATTGCCAAGGGTCAGCATAAACACAACAATGGAACCTGAGACGATACCGGGAAGACAATGGGGTATGACGATTCTGGTGGCAATGGACCACACACTGCCGCCAAGATCATAGGCTGCTTCAATAAAAGAGTTATCCAGACTTTCAAGGGCTGACAGCAAAGGCACCAGCATAAACAACATGGAGGTATACACAAGTCCCATGATCATTGTAGCATCGTTATAGAGCATCTCAATGGGTTTGTTCAATAACCCGAATTTTATCAGAAAATGATTAATAACACCGCTTTCTCTTAAGAGAATCATCCATCCGTACACCCGGACAAGCTCACTGACCCAGAAGGGCATGAGAATAAGAACGGAAAGAAATCCTTGAAATTTTGGAGACACTACCTTGGTGATGTAGAATGCAATGGGCATGGTAATCAAAAAGGTCAGGAAAGTCACAAGGATAGAAAAGATGGCCGTGCGTGCAAAGGTCCTCCAGTAAATGGGTTCCAAAAAGAACAATTTAAAATTGCCAATGCTGAACACCATTTCTCCCAATTCATTTTTAGCTCTGATGGACATGATAAACATATCCACCTGGGGAAGAAGAATGAGAACTGTCAGCCAGACCAGCACCGGCGTGATGAAAATGACAAGCCCCCATCGGATACCAGGTTTCATAGGATCGCCTTTTCTCTGAGAAATGATATGCCCGATTCCGGACTCCATCCTGCCTCAATCCTGTCACCCGGCTGTATATAATCAAATTGTCTGGTCTGGGGAAGTGATATCTGGATCTCACGCTCAGACTCCGGCAGTTGAGCCAGAATTCTGCTGTTTGCACCATCGAACAAAATGGATTTTACGATAATAGTGAATCGGTTCAGGGTTTCAATGGAAGAGTCAGGTTCCAGAACTATGGATTCGGGTCTCAAAAAAAGATCAATCTCATCTCCCGGCTCAAGCCTGTCACGCATAATCGTTTTAAAAGCATTGCCTTCCGGTGTCCGGATCAATGCAGTCTGCCGGTCTGGATTATGATCAAGACCGGTTACCCTGGCACTCCATTGGTTGTTTTCTCCGACAAACCGGGCAACAAACGGAGTCAGCGGCTTTGCATACAGGTTTCTGGGTGTATCCACCTGTTCAAATTTTCCCTTGTTCATCACGGCAACATGATCTGACATGACAAGTGCTTCTGACTGGTCATGGGTAATATAGACAAAGGTTGTGCCCACCTGGGTCTGAAGGATTTTCAGTTCAATTTTCATCTGTTCCCTCAATTTAAGATCCAGCGCGCCAAGGGGTTCGTCAAGAAGAAGGACAGCCGGCTCAAGTACAAGGCTTCTGGCAATGGCAACCCTTTGCCTCTGTCCGCCGGATAGCTGATCCACCTTTTTATTCTCAAACCCCGGCAGACCAACTCGTTCAAGTATTTCTCCGGTTTTTGTTTTAATGACGGATCTTTTTTCTTTTTGCCGTTCAAGTCCAAAGGCAATGTTTTCAGCCACATTCATCATTGGGAACAAGGCAAGATTCTGAAAAATTAAATTTACAGGCCGTTTGTTGGGCGGAATCCCGGCCATATTTTTTCCATTGATCTCAATGGTTCCGCTGCTGGGTTCAAAAAATCCGGAAATCATCCTCAAAAGGGTTGTTTTACCACATCCCGAGGGCCCTAAAATAGAAAAAAATTTTCCTTTTTCCACGTCAAAGGATACTGAATCAACGGCTGTAAAATCTTGAAATTTTTTTATGACGTTGACAACTGAAAGATCTGTGTGCATGTCTGTCCTGACCCGCATAATGGTGATAAAAAATAAATAAAAAGTGTCTAATTGACCACAAAATATCTTTTAATATAAAAAAGCCGGGCAGCCGAAAGATTCATGGAAAACAAACCAGCCACAAATCTTCCGGCCTTTGCCCTGACAATAATCATCCAGAATAGCAATCAAACCGGTTAACCGATTATTTTGCTGCCTTTACCTTATCCAGGATCATGCCTTCGATGGACTCCAGTTGGGCTGGGACTGGTGGGTACCATTTGATATTGTCAATATCAGCATCGGGAAAACTTCGTTCAAAGTTACCCCTGACACTTGCATCGGTCATTTTTATAGCACCCTTGGATGCCGTGCCGCATTTTTCAATGTTTGTAAAAACAGCCGCATTTTCCGGTCTGAGCATAAAATTAATCCATTTGTAAGCCCCGTCTATATTTTTTGCCTTGGCAGGAATGGCAAAGGTGTCGATCCAGCCCAAAGCCCCACTTTTGGGTGCAACAAAATCAATATCCGGATTTTCCGCATGCAGCTTCCAGCCTCCATTGTCCCATGCCATGGCCACAAAAACCTCGTTGGATCGCATTGACTGGAGCAGGGAATCACCATTGGACCAGTAATTTTTCACAAGATTCTTTTTATCCATGAGTTCCTTTCCTACCTTATCCATGAGCACTTTATAAGCCGCGGCATCTGAATATTTGGCAAAAGGATCATCTCCCAGGGCAAAAGCAAGGGCAATCAGGGTGGGGCGTTTAAGGCGATAACTCACACGGCCTTCATAGGCAGAATTGAGAAGGTCTGTATAGTCTGAGGCTGCAGGTGCAAATTTCTTATTGATAACCAGGCCTGAAGTTCCCCAGCAGAAGGGTACTGCATGGGGTTTGCCATTTACCATGGTATTCTTTTTCACTGCATCCAGCATGGAAGTGATGATCTGATCTGCATTGATTTTTGACAAATCAATGGGTTGATAAATTTTAAATTCTTCCTGAACGGAAGAGATCCTGTCCTGGCTGGGCTGGGCAAGGTCAAATCCAGCACCCCTGGTGGCGCGAAGTTTTGCAATCATCTCTTCATTGTTGGTAAAGGTTACTTTTACATCAATACCGGTTTCTGCTTTAAATTTATCCACAAGCACAGTTGGTGCATACCCTTTCCAGGTCAAAATCTCAAGGGTTTCAGCCAATACCGGAGCTAACATAAAACAAACACCTGCTGCCATGACAATTAATAAAGCAATACTTTTTTTCAACATTTGTTTTCCTCCATTCCTGTTTTAATTAAATACGGTAATCATTGCCGTAAATTCATATACGTCAATTTTTTCAAGTTTCCCTTTTAGCAGACACGATTTTTTCCTGTATCATAGATGGTGATTGCCATTAGAAAAACCGCTGATCACGTCGGTTCTTCATGGAAAGAAGGCATCGTGAAACAGGATTAATTGTTCAGCATCTATATTTCTATACACCAAAAAAACTACAAATCCAATAATAAATTAATTTCAGG
>JAOZRF010000234.1 GCA_029940245.1 Desulfobacula sp. | reverse complement strand
ACCTTGATCCGATTGGGAGTGTCGTCCTTCCCCTTGTGTTATTTTTTTTTAAGGGTTCGTCAGATTTTTTTTCTTAAGAAGAATATTGGATTTTTTTTCCATGGCATGTGTTATTGGCTTTTTGGGATCTGGTATAATTTTTTCTGTTTTGGGTGTTGAATGGCTTTCTTTTACGGGTTTGTCAGGCTCAGGAGATGTTTTTTCGATTACAGGTTTGTCAGGCTTAAGAGGTGTTTTTTCGATTACAGGCTCCCTAAGACAGAGGGTGACCATAACTGGTTTGATTTTTTTGGGTAAAATCTGATTTTTTTTTAATAAGTCGGGCATATATGCCATCAATGCGACATGAAATCCTATGGCAATTATGGCAGATACTAAAATACGCCTCATTTTTAAATTGTGTCTTTCGGATCAGTTTGTAAAGAAATCTGATTCAACCCCGCCATTCTGATTTTATCTAAAACTTTAAAAAGATTTTGATAGGTGATGTTTTTATCTGCAAAAAGAAGGACACTTGGTTTTTTTTCTTTTTTTGCCTTTTCCTCAAGTATTTGAGTTAGATGTTCCAGGTCAACCAGCTCTTTGTTGACAAAGATGAAGTTGTCTTTATTTATGGTCACTGACAGAATCGTATCTTTTTCAGGGTTGCCGACAGAGGATTCAGGCAGAGTGACGGGCATACCTTTGTGCACGGCCATGGAGAGCATGGTATAAATAAAAACGACCAGAAGAAGAAAAACAACATCAATCAAAGGGAGCATTTCGATTCTGGGTTTATTATTTTCAGGTATCAAAATTTTCATTTTATCTCTTTTGGAGTGCTCTTTTTATTAAGCAGGATCTGTTCATAAACAATTTCAAAACTGGTGGCATATTTTTCCATGATACCTGCTGCCCGTTTTATCCTTGAATTAAAGTAGTTGTAGGGGAAAACGCTTATGATGGAAATAGACAGGCCTGCCGCAGTTGTTATCAGGGCCTGGGCAATACCTGCAGTTACTGCCTGGGGGTTTTGAATCCCTGATGTTCCCAGCATGTCAAAGGAATTGATGATTCCCATAACAGTACCCAATATGCCCATAAGGGGAGCCACTGTTATCATGGTATCCAAAGCTCCCATAAATTTTTGCATCCGATTGATCTCGTCTGCGGCTGATGATTCCATGGCCTTGATCAGGGAATATTCACGATGAAGAATTCCGCTTATAATCATTTTGATGACATAATTGTGTGATCCCGATGCCTTCTGGCGAACAAGATCCCAGTCAGCTTTTCGGGTAAGACTTAAGACTTCGTCCAAAAGTTTTTGATTTTTCTGCATGCCGACCCCAATCCAGAAAAATGTCCGCTCAATGATAATGGTCAAAGAAATAATTGAGCATGCCAGCAAGGGATACATGATAGGTCCGCCATTATTAAATATTTCAATCATAGGACAGGGTTCTCCTTTTTATCTAAAGCATTTTGGCTGACAAGAAAGACACATGGTTTTTTTGACACGGGATTTTTCCGGATCAATACTCTTGCATTGTAAACTTCCTGTATCGATTTTTCCGAAAGAACCTGGTCGCAGGTCCCGGTTTTATAAATTTTTCCATTTTTTCCATTTAACAAAACAAGCCGGTCAGAGTATTCTGCTGCCAGGTTCAAATCGTGAAGAACGATTAACACAGAAAGAGAGAGCTCTTTTTTAAGGGAGCTTATCAATTCAAGAATTTGAATCTGGTGTGTAATATCAAGATGGGATGTCGGTTCATCAAGAATCAGAAGCAGGGGTTCCTGGGTTAAAGCCCTGGCAATGGCGGCAAGTTGCCTTTCTCCTCCGCTTATTTTATTGATTGGCGCATGGGCAAGTTTTAAAATGCCGGTAAGCGCCATATAATTATGGGCCAGAGCAATGTCTCTGGCGCTTTCAAAGAATTGATATTTTTTTAAAAAAGGCAGTCTCCCTAAAAGGACATATTCTTCAACACTCATGGAAACAGGTTCAGAGGATTGCATGACAACTGCAATATGCCTGGCCAGTTGCTTGTTTGACAGTGTTTGAATATTTTTACCATTTATATAAATATTTCCTTTTTCAGGCTTGTTTATCTTTGAGATGATTTTTATCAGCGTTGTTTTCCCACAGCCATTAGGACCAATGATTGAAACGAATTCGCCTGGATCTGTTGAAAAACTGATATTTTTTAATACAGTTTTTTCGTGGTATTTAAAGCTCAGGTTATCAATGAAGAGAATCTGACTCATAGTGTCACCTGCTTTCTTGAAAGCACCCAGATGAAAATAACTCCGCCGATGATGCCTGTTATGACACCTACTGGAAGCTCAAGCGGGGAGATGATGACCCTTGCAATCACATCACACAGCACTAAAAATGCAGCACCTGCCAGAAATGAACTGATCAGCAGTATCCTATGGTCCGGTCCTGCTATCATGCGCATGAAATGGGGAACAATAAGGCCTGCAAACATGATGATTCCGGCAACGGATACGCTTAATCCCGTTAAAAAGGATGCAATGATAAATAAAAACTTTTTTGTTCTTGTTGTATTAACGCCCAGATTTGCGGCTTCGTCTTCACCCAGAAGCAGGGCATTTAAATCAAAGCAGAAAAAATATGAACCGGCAAGCCCGGCAAGGGAGCCGAAAAGCGCCATTTTTATTAAAATTGTGTTTGGTTCGTCAAGGGATCCCATGATCCAGAGAACAATATTTTGAAGATCATCGGTTTTTGAGACAGCCATGAGCAGCATGACCAGGGAGGAGGCAACATAGGAAATCATGACACCTGTTAAAAGCATCCTGTTGGACTTAATATCTTTTGTGTTATTGTTCAAATAATAAACAAGAAAAATGACAAGACTTGCTCCTGAAAATCCTGAAAGGGGATATGCGATAATGCCTATTTTGCCATAAAAATTAAAAACGATATTGATGCATACACCAAGAGACGCTCCTCCTGAAATGCCAAGGGTATAAGGTTCAACCAAAGGGTTTTTAAACATTCCCTGGAGCAGGACGCCGGCAAGGCTTAATGCCCCGCCGATGGAAAGGCCTAAAATGATTCTGGGCAGTCGTATGTCTAAAAGGATACTGTAGTCACTGGTTCCTTTGCCGTAAAAAAGGATATGGGGGATGTCTTTTAACAGGATGCCTGCACTGCCGGTGCACAGTGCCAGCAGGCTCACAAGAGTGACCAGGGCAATGAGGATGATTAAAATAACAGACCAGCGCTTTATCCTGTTTGGTTTCATTTTTTTTATGGCAGCTCCGGGTATTAAATTCTGGCTTTTAGGTCAAGATTTGGATGGATTAAAGACAAAATCTGTTTTAAGCCCTTTACAAAGGTAACAGGAGTCGGGCTTAAGATAAGTTCAGGATCCAGAACATAGATCTGGTTTTTTATGGCGGCATTTAAAGAAGTGAATTTCATCCATTTTTGTTTTTCAATCTCTCCGCCTTTTTTATCTGTTCCCATGGTTGCAATTAAAATAAGGTCTGGATTTTCCTTAAGGACTTTTTCCCTGCTGTATATCCCTGATTTTTCATTTTCAGCAATATTTATTCCACCGCTATATTTAATATATTCATTGATAAAGGTGTCTTTATTGGCAGAATGCAATGGTTTCATGCCGATCTGGATAAATACTTTTTTTTTAGGAAGACCTGCTGTTTTCAGTTTAATGGCTTCAACCTCTATGGCCGCAGCGGCTATTATTCTTTTTGCCATATCTGTCTTTCCGAGAGCCTTTCCGATTGTCATTGTGATGTCACACATTTGAGGAAAGGTTTGTGGATTTTGAATTTTAGTCACTTTTATTTTCTGATTCTGTAAGATTTGTATTTGCTTTTTTCTTGACAGCGGGCTTGCAATAACAAGATCAGGGTGCAGGCTGATGATTTTTTCAATATTCATCTGGATAACCGATCCTATTTTCTCTTTAAACTGGGCTTCTTTGGGTGAATTACAATAGCTGGTATCGGCAATCAGTAAATCCTGGGCATTTAAAAGATATATGGTTTCTGTGATAATCGGCGATAATGATATGACTTTCTGGGGAATTGTGGTATTTGCCTGATTCGGTTTTAGCTGAAGGTTCAGGCGTGTCTGTGCTCCGGTTAAAATTGCATTAAGAGCAGTTTTCAGGGTTATGGGGATCCTATCATCTGAAATCATGTCTTTGACTTTTTCAACTTCATATCCTGCTATGGTATCTGCAATTTGTTTGCACCAGATGTCAAAAGAATCCAGGTTTTTGATCAATCCTTTTTCATAAGCATCACTGATGGCAAGAGAGGCTTCAATAAATGCGGCATACTCAGGCTCAAGAAGAAGCCGTTCCGCCATGGCTGCTAAATTACTTCGGTTGCCCTGACATTCACAGGTTGAAACGGATACAAGCTGGTAGGGATCAATATTTCTTTCTTTCAGACGCTGGAAAATATTTCTTTTGGCAAGGATGCCGTTCTGTTTTAAAACAGCCTCTGTGACACCTGCATAGACCGCCTTTGCAATCAGCTCACCCATTTTTGTGTGTCCACCGGTATTTTCTATTTTCAGGCCTGCGCCCTGGGCCACAAGGATATTATCAGTACCCGTGCCCGTGGCTTCATTTACCAGGGGAGTATAGCTGGATCTGATATCCATATCCGCAAGGGCCGCTGTTTTGCTTTCAGTTGCTGAGATGATGGCCCGGGTCATGGCTCTTCCGGAAAGCTTCATATTGGTCAGAAGTATGATATTGATTGTACCGGGCTCATAAAACCCACCAGTATCCTTTGACATTCTTATAGCATTGCCCATGACCCCTGCTGTTACAAGGGCATAAACCCTCATGTCTTTATAGGTTTGGATTTGAACGGAAATATTATCCATATCAGCACCCGTAATTAAAAATGAAGTGGTTTGCTCATGTCTTTGTATGGCGTTTAAAATGGATAATCGGGTTTTCTCAATACCCAGTTCATGGACCAGAGACCAGGTGGGTGGAGGAATAAAATGATTCCCAATGGTTGTTATATTGTCCCGCTCACCTTCAAGGGTTGAAACGATTAGTTGGGGAGATTTAAAATCAATGATCAGGGTTTTGTTTTTAAAATCATGAATATTGGTGTAGGCAATTGAAGCTGATTTGATATATTCAAGATTTATTTCAACGGGTTTTGACTGAATGATATTGGATAAAAGTATATCATTTTCAGGGTTTGAAAACTCCTTTGTATATATGACAGAGGAAAGCCAGGAAACAAAATATCCTGTATGG
>JAOZRF010000233.1:398-5278 GCA_029940245.1 Desulfobacula sp. | reverse complement strand
AATCAATTTATCCTCCGGATGGTTGTGATGTGGTCACTGGTGCTGGCGCCGGCAGCTATACCCCTTCTGTTTTTTCCACAAACAACTGGAGATGGGGAAATGGAATTTCAATACCGGCACGGTCCAGGGCCTCTTTGCCTTTTTCAGTATATTTCCAGAAAAAGGCATACTGGTCTGCCGAATTTTCAATCCAGAAACGCAATTGAAGGTTGATACTGCTGTCTCCCAGGCTGTTCACTATCACTACGGGAGGAGGGTCTGACAATATTTTAGGATCCTTTTGAACCATTTCCAGAAGAACGGATCTGGCCTCGGAGATATTCTCCTTGTATGCAATGCCGATGGGGATTTTTACACGAATTCTTGGCGTCATGGTATAATTGATCACGCGTTCCTGGGAGATCTGTTTGTTCGGCACAACAACAGTCTCATTGTCAAAGGTGGTGAACACTGTTGTCCGCAACCGGATGGATGTTACTGTTGCATGCATGGAGCCCACAACAACCCAGTCCCCTTCCTTAAAGGGTCTGTCAATGATGATGACAATGCCGGAAATCATATTTCCCACCGTATCCTGTGCAGCAAAAGACAGGGCAAGTCCCATGACACCGACCCCAGCCAGCAGGGACTTGATATTGATCTGGAGTTGATCGGCAATGGTCAGGGCTGCAAAAATAAAGACCCCGACCCTTGCGGCACGAAGCAGCAGATTAATGGCCTGCGCCTCAACCTTCATCCGGGTCAGGGTTGAGCCGATCATCTTCTGAATAATTTTATTTGCCGCCCAGAACAAGAAAAACAGGACCACTGAACTTAATAAATTAGGGGTGTAGGCAATAACGCTGGATACCAATGCCTGGGTATTAATTTGGGTTTGAAAATTTGATAACATGACCTTTCCTCTCGTTCACAGGGTTATCCTGTTTTTCGCAGGTTTATTTTTTTACCGGATCCCTTTCATGAAATCAGGTTTAAGAAAAGCCGGGTCAGGATAATCATAAAATCCTTTGCCGGCTTTGATTCCTGTATGGCCTTTTTCCACAAAAGTTCTTAAGTAATCGGCATTGGTTTTTCGTTTCGGGTCATTGATTTTTTGTGCCCAGTAATCCGTAATTTTGTACACGGTGTCAAGTCCCACAGAATCCATTATACCAAAGGGTCCACTATGAGTTTTCATAATACCCATCCAGGCACGGTCAATATCTTCAGGACAAGCCACCTGTTTTGATGCCAGGCTCAGGGCGGATCCCAGCAGTTCAGTGAGCATGGTATTAAATACGTAGCCGTGTTGTTCCTTTTTCAGTTCAATGGGGTATTGATCAATGGACCTGCAGAAAGCCAGTATGATTTCCATGGTTTTGGCAGAAGTGCCGGGATGGGGCATGACATCCACCACATTGGTGATGGCGCAATCGTGAAAATGCAATGCCGCAAACCGGTCCGGCCGGCCCGTGGCTTCCGCCATCATGGAGGGCACCAGGGTGGAGGAATTGGTGGTGAAAACAGTGTGATCCGGGCAGATTTTATTAAATTGTGACAACACCTTTTGTTTAAGGGCCGGGTCTTCAGGCACGGATTCACTGACCAGATCGGCATGTTTACCAGCCAGTTCAGGGTCGTTGGAAAATTTGATCCGTAAGATACCTTCCCCTGCTGTTTTTTCTTCTATCCTGCCTAAATTTACAAGACGTCCGGCAAGTTTCCGTACCCTGTTTCCCGCCTGTTCCAGGGCCGGGGCAACCGTATCATAAATGGTCACATCAAGCCCTGAACATGCGCTGATCAGCCCGATTTGCAGGCCCATGGTTCCGGCACCCAGAATCAATACATTTTTTATCTTATCATCATTCATAACATCCTCACCTGCTTATGCATTTTTAATATCAGTATGCCGAATTTAGCCAAAAGAAGCTTCATCCATGCTCAAGGCTGCATCTGATAAGGCCTGAACAGAAAGCATTTTTCCCCGGGCCACCGGCAGTACCGTTTCCAAATAAAACCGGGCACTGGTCACAATCCCTTCATAAAAGGCCTTATCTTTTTTCCGGGTCTTTTTTTCAAGGGTATTAAAAGCGGTAAGGGCTCGCCATAAATGCATCCATCCCAGAACCACGTCCCCGGTTGACTCCATAAAAGGGTGGGCATGGGCAAATGCTGTGGCATATTTTTCGGACATGGCAGCGCCCCCTATTCCCATGGCAGTTATGCCAAGGGTTTCAACTGCTTTTCCAAGCAAATCTGCCATGGATTCCAATGCCTTTACTTTTTTTGCACTGACAATGGTTTTGCCCATTTCATCCAGAAGACTTTTGAAAACCTGTCCCTTCTTCATACCCAGTTTTCTGCCCAGAAAATCCATGGCCTGGATACCGTCGGTACCCTCATACAGGGTGGCGATTTTTACATCCCTGACCAGTTGTTCCACTGGAAATTCTTTGGTGTACCCATATCCACCAAAGATTTGTACGGCCTGGACGCACACCTCAAATCCCCGCTCGGCACAATAGGCTTTGGCTACAGGTGTCAAAAGTTCCAGCATATCGCCTGCCTGTTCCCTTTGAGCTTCATCAGCCGCATTTTCTTTCTTGTCAATACAAAGACACACGTAATAGATCAGGCTTCTCATCCCGTCCACATGGGCCTTCATCCAGGTGAGCATCCGCCGGACGTCCGGGTGCCGGATAATGGGGATGGATTCGGCTTCCGGATTTTTGCCCGCTGCCAGGTCTTTACCCTGGATTCGCTGCCTGGCATAATCAAGGGCATAAAGATAGGCAAGGGATGCTGCAGTGCTGCCCTGGAAGCCCACGCTGAGTCTTGCCTCATTCATCATGTGGAACATGATGGCAAGACCTTTATTTTCTTCTCCCAGGAGAAATCCCCGGCAGTTTCCCCTGGATCCCAGGGCCATGGAGCAGGTGGCAGAGCCATGAAATCCCATTTTCTCCTCAACCCCCACACACTGGACATCGTTTGGATCCCCCAGGCTTTTGTCTTGATTGACCCAGATTTTCGGGACAATAAAAATAGAAATACCGCGGCTGCCTTTGGGTGCCCCTTCAATTCGTGCCAGGACCGGATGGATGATATTATCGGTCATATCATGTTCCCCGTCCGTGATAAAAATCTTATTACCGGTAATGGAATAGGTGCCATCCTCATTTTTACGGGCCGTGGTGGTAATCGACCCGACGTCTGATCCTGCCTCGGGCTCGGTCAAAAGCATGGTACCGGACCATTTGCCTGTATACAGGTTTTCAAGGAATACTTCTTTTAAGGCATCCGTTCCAAAGATTTCAATCATCTTCCCGGTTCCGTGACCCATATGGATATACCCGCTCAATGCATAATTGGCCCCCACGGTATATTCCATAATGGCAATACTGATCAGAAAGGGCAGTCCCTGGCCCCCCCAGTCGGGATCTTCCATGGTGGAGGTCAGATCTGATTCCCTCACCACCTGTCTTGCCCTGTGAAAGGAATCGGGCACGGTCACCTTTCCATTTTCAAACTTTACACCCTGTTTATCACCATCCGCCAGGGTGGGGAGGACTTCTTTAATTCCCACTTTCCGGGCTTCAGACAGGATCATGGTAAAAATTCTTTTTGAAAATCCGCTGAATTTTTCATAGGCCAGTAAATCTTCAGCCTTGAATTGTTCATATAAAATAAAGTCTATTTCCTTTTGATCAGCAATCAGTTGAGCCATTGTCTTTCCTTTTTGTTGTTACAGGGGTTATATGAGCATGCCGCCGTCACATACAAGGCTTGCACCAGTAGTGAATGAGGCTGCATCCGACACAAGATAAAGCACTGCACCGTACCGGGCAAGTTTTTACGCAACGGCTAAACCAATGCCCCTGCCGGCACCCATGACAATTGCCGTTTTCCCCTCCAGGTTAAAATCTTTCATGTTTAGTATTCTCCATATGTTAATAATAAAATTATAAATCTGATGATTCAATGACCTTAAGAGCTGTTTTCTCAAGACCGGCCACAACAAAAATCAGAGTGGCAAACCGCTTGTTGGCTGTAATTTTATGGAAATATCGGTAATAAATTTGCTGGGCAATAACCGCCAGCCGGAACAGGCCGAAACAATAATAAAAATCAAACAGATGCGTACTCCGACCAGTTCTTTTTGCATAATGATCCAGGATTTCTTTTCGTGTCAGGGCTCCGGGGATATGGGTGGGCATGGTTCGCATTCCCTGCATGGTTTCAGGATCATTTTTTTCCACCCAATAGGCAAGGCTGTTGCCGAGGTCCATCAAGGGATCCCCGCAGGTTGCCATTTCCCAGTCAAGAACACCAATGATTTTTTCAGGGCTTTTCGGGTCCAGAACCACATTATCCAGTTTATAATCATTGTGCACAATGGTGGGATGATCCGTGTCTTCAGGCATTTTATCCTCCAGCCAGTCCATGACGGCTCCAAAATTCGGTGCATCGTGGGTTTTTGCCTTGTGATACCTGGCAGTCCATCCTTTTACCTGGCGTTCGACATATCCTTCAGGTTTCCCGATAAAATCAAGACCTGCCTTTTTAATGTCAATGCCATGAATATCTGCCAGAAGATCTATGAATGTTCTACACAGATTTTTTGCCTGATCCTTTGAAAAGGACAATTCCCGGGGCAGGTCTTTTCTGAGAATAATACCGGACAATTTTTCCATGACAAAAAAAGGCGCACCAATAACTGAGGTGTCATTCGTATAGGCCAGGGGTTTGGGGCAGTATGGAAAAACGGGATATAACGCCTTGAGCACCCGGTATTCCCGGCCCATATCGTGACCGGCTTTTATTTTTGCACCAATAGGGGGACGGCGCAGCACCATCCGGCGGGATCCCATTTCAATCAAATAAGTGAGGTTGGAATA
>JAOZRF010000233.1:0-388 GCA_029940245.1 Desulfobacula sp. | reverse complement strand
TCTTCAAGGTCGTCTATATTCTCCTGTAGAAAATCTTTAACCGCAGCCGGATCAATTTCCTCTCCAGGTCTTATGGTCTCTGCCCTGTCAGTTATCTGCATATTATTCTCCTTTTCCGACTTTCGTTGATTCCTGTGACAGGCAGAAGGCTTCCATCAGTCTCACCAGATGGTCGGCAAACTGATCCACGGATATGTTTAATTTTTTGTATTTCCACCGTTTTAAATACCACTCCTGCTGCATGGCTTTGATCATGCTTGCCGTCAGGTCATGATCGCCGGATTTAAAAACGCCCTGGGTTTCCCCTGCTTTAAGGATTTGTGTAAGGATTTTCTGGTTATGGTCTTCCATGGATTTGGCTGCCTCAATATTCCGGGCTTCCATAAAG
>JAOZRF010000232.1 GCA_029940245.1 Desulfobacula sp. | reverse complement strand
CGGGAGTTGCGCACTCTTTTTTTTAAAAAAAGCCTTGACTAAAAGTTGCATAATATGAAATAAATTTAACGAACAGAAATTTTAACTACACTAACTTTTAAGGAGGATTTATGATGAAAACACGTGTTACGGTATTGTTGATTGCGGCTTTGTTTTTCTTTTCCGGCAATGGCCTTGCAGCGACAAAAATCAAATTAGGCGTTGTTACCAAACCCGGCAGTGCCCAGAACATTGCCGCTGAAAAATTCAAAGAACTGATTGAGCAGCGCTCAAATGGAGCATTCCAGGTTAAAATCTATCACTCTGCATCCCTTGGCAATGAAACTGAAATTCTTCAGCAGATTCAGATGAATACCATTCAGATGGGCATTGTCACAGGCGGTCCATTTGACACCTTTAACCCCATTTCCCGGGTCATCAACTATCCATTTCTTTTCAAGGATAATGCCCAGGCAGACGAGATCCTTGATGGTCCTTTGGGTACACAAATACTTAAGAGCCTTGAAAGCTCCGGTTTCAAAGGACTGAGTTTTTCTGAAAATGGTTTTAGAAACCTGACCAACAACAAAAAACCTGTCAACACTCCCGATGATATCAAAGGGCTCAAGGTAAGGGTTATGGCTTCTGCCATACACAAAGCCATCTGGAGCGCACTTGGTGCCAATCCCACCCCCATGCCCTGGCCCATTTATACGGAACTTGAGCAAGGGGTAATTGATGGACAGGAAAACCCGCTATGGGTCATGGAAGTCTATAAATTTTATGAAATTCAAAAATATCTGTCCCTTACCCGCCACGTTTACTCCTATCACATTGACGTTGCATCCCTTAAATGGTGGAAAACCCTTGATAAAAAAGACCAGGATATGATCCAGAAGGCCATGTATGATGCTGCCGTATTCCAGCGCCGGGATAACCGATCCAAGGATGCGGGCCGCCTCAAACTCTTAAAGGAAAAAGGCATGGAGATTGTTGAACATCCGGACGTTGCAGCATTCCGGGCCAAGGTTGCAAACTTAAAGAATATGGACCTTTACCAGGATCCAGAAGTGAAAGATATGCTTTTGAAAATCATGGAAGCGGTTAAATAAGGGTCAAAGATGTCCGGCAGCCGGCAGGTTTCATTCCCATGCCGGCTGCCCTCGCAGCTATTTTTTCAGAGGCGGTTATGATAAAAAAAATAAGTTACCACCTTAACCAATGGATAGAAAGCTCGCTATTCATTCTGGGGTTTACCATGACCCTGCTCGTTGCTACCCAGGTGTTTTGTCGATATGTGCTGAATCAGTCTTTATTCTGGTCAGAGGAGCTTTCCCGGTTTCTTCTGGTCTGGCTGACCTTTCTGGGAGCATCCTGCGCATACTACCGTAAAGTCAACCCCGGCGTCGATTTTCTCTATGCTAAAATGCCCTGGCGATTGAAAAAAATATCATCCATACTGACCCATCTTTTGTCCATGGCGCTTTTTCTTATCATGATCATCTATGGGTATAAATTTGCATATTTTGTGCGTCATCAGATCTCCCCGGCACTCCAGATACCCAAATGGATCGTCTTGAGTATTATTCCCATCAGTGGTGCGATTTTAATGTTTCATGCCGCAACGCTTCTGGTTGAGGAATTAAGGGAAGATTCCAATGACTACTGAAATACTGATTTTTTCCCTTGTTTTTCTTTTTGCCATCAACACCCCCATTGCCATTGCCATCGGTGTCGCGTCTGCTGCTGCCGTCCTGATCCAGGGTGATTTCGACCTTATGATGGTGGTACAGCGGATGTATGGCGGTACGAATTCCTTTCATCTCATGGCCGTACCCCTTTTTATGTTCACCGGGACCATTATGGAGGCCGGAGGCATCAGCCGCAGGATCATTGATTTTGCCAACGCCCTTGTGGGCTGGCTTCCCGGTGGACTTGCGGCCGTGACCATTGTTTCCGCCATGTTTTTTGCCGGAATTTCAGGATCTGCGGCAGCAGATGCCGCGGCTGTGGGAGCCATTTTGATTCCGGCCATGAAAAAATCAGGCTACGACTCTGACTTTGCTGCGGCTGTCCAGGCTTCGGGCGGTTCCATCGGTGTGATCATACCACCTTCCATCCCCATGATTATCTTTGGTTTTCTGACGGGTGCGTCCATTGGTCGTCTTTTTGCCGCGGGTATTCTGCCCGGTATTCTGATCGGTATCTCTTTAATCTGTGTCGCTACCTTTATTTCCTGGAAAAAAGGATATGCTTCAACAACCTGTTTTTCAATAAAAAAAACCTGGATAACCTTTAACCGGTCTCTGCTGGCAATGGGAGCCCCTATTATCATTCTGGGGGGGATCCTTTTCGGTATCTTCACGGCCACGGAATCTGCAGCAATTGCCGTTGTATATGCCCTGGTGGTGGGCATGTTTATTTATCGAAAAATCAAAATCAAAGACCTTTTCCCGTTGTTTATCAATGGTGCGATCACCTCTGCCATTGTTATGTTTATTATTTCAACTGCCTCTGTATTCAGCTGGATTGCCGCGATTGAAGATATCCCTGCCCAGTTGGCAGGAAGCCTGCTGGGGGTGTCTGACAATCCGGTGGTCTTGCTTTTGATGATCAATATCGTCCTGCTGATTGCAGGAACCTTCATTGAAACCACAGCCGCTTTGATACTGCTGGTGCCAATGATAACCGCCATGGTCCCTTCCCTGGGTATCGACATGATACAGCTGGGTGTCATTGTTGTGACCAACCTTGCCATTGGTATGCTGACCCCTCCCATGGGCATCTGTCTGATTGTATCATGCTCCATATCCAAGGACAGTATTGCTGCCATCAGCAGACGTATACTTCCGTTTCTGGGTATATTAATCGTGGATCTTTTGATTATCACCTTTTATTCCCCGATTACCATGTGGATGGCAAATCTGGTGGCCAAATAAGAGGAAAAAATTATGAAAAAAACCATACTTCAGGAAAAAAATAAAATGAGCGAAAAAAAAATTACCATACAGAATATCCAGCAGGCCAAAAAAGATAATAAAAAGATCATTATGGTGACTGCCTATGATTATCCATTCGGGTTAATGGCAGATCAGGCCGGTGTGGACATTGTCCTGGTGGGAGACTCCCTGGGGATGGTGGTCATGGGGCTTGACGGCACGGTTGGCGTCACCATGGATAATATGATACACCATATAAAAGCCGTGGTCAGGGGGTGTAAAAAAGCGATGATCGTCGGTGATATGCCATTTATGAGCTACAATACGTCCATCCGGGAGGCCATTATCAATGCCGGGCGACTGATGAAAGAAGGTGGATGTGATGTTGTAAAACTTGAAGGCGGTATTGATTTTGCGCCTACGGTTGAAGCCATTGTAAAGGCGGGAATACCTGTCCAGGGTCATGTCGGGCTGACCCCCCAGACAGCAAGCGCCCTTGGCGGATTTAAGATTCAGGGCAAGAATACCCAGGCGGCAAAACGCATTATTGACGATGCAAAAGCGCTGGAACATGCCGGTGCCTTTTCCATTATCGTTGAAGCGGTTCCAGCACCCCTTGGAGAAATTATTGCACAGACTGTCCGTATTCCGGTTATCGGGATAGGCGCAGGCAGCCAGGTGGACGGCCAGGTGCTTGTCACCCATGATATGGTCGGGCTGTTTGATAAGTTTGTACCCAGGTTTGTAAAACAGTATGCCCAGATCCGACCCATCATTATAGATGCATTAAAAGCCTTTAAAGAAGAGGTCAGCACACAATCCTTTCCCGCTTCTGAACATTCCTTCAGCATGCCGGATAATACCCTGGAGGAGTTAAAAAAATCTAAGCGTTTTTCTTCATTGATCAAGACAGAAGATAAATAAAGGGGTGATGTGATGCTTGACAACAGATCATTAACCGAACGGTATATCGGTCTTTTCCTATTTGGTTTTTTTCTGTTTTGCTATCCTGTTTTGACCATATTCAACCTGCCGTATCTTTTGTTTGGAATTCCTTTGTTGTTTTTCTATATATTCACTGCCTGGTCTGTATTGATTGTTTTCATCATTTTTTGCGGTAAAATTCCAGACAGGGTTCATTCGTCAGAACCAGATACTGCCGGAAAGCATTTAAAACAATCAGGTTGAGTTAAGGTTTGACAGCCTGATTAAACTTAAAAGTCAGAACAACCATGTTAGAACAAAAAATTATTATTTTTGTTTCTTTCGGATATATGGGACTTTTGTTTGCCATTGCCTTCTGGGGTGATAAACGTGCAGAAGCCGGTAAAAGCATTATCAGCAACCCCTATATTTATGCGTTGTCTCTGGCGGTCTATTGCACGGCCTGGACCTTCTACGGGAGTGTGGGAGCGGCAAGCCGATCAGGTGCTACAGGATTCTTAAGTATTTATCTGGGTCCCACTCTCATGATGATCCTGGGGTGGCCAATACTCAGAAAGATTATCCGTATCAGCAAAATCAACCGGATTACCTCCATTGCTGATTTCATTGCCTCCCGGTACGGTAAAAGTGCCGCTATTGCCGGAGCTGTTACGATTATTGCGGTTCTCGGCATTGTGCCGTACATGTCTGTCCAGATTAAAGCCATATCAACCTCTTTTCAACTGATCAGCCAATATCCGGACGTTTATATGGCCAAAACCTTACAAGTTCTTGATTACCGTAGCGCTTAAACCGCCATGGTGTTTGTGCGAAGAATGAGCGAGTTCATGGCGGTCAGCAAAGGTAAGCTTAGAGCTTGTAGCAATGTCCATCCAGCGGACGTAAGGCGATCAGTCTGGAACGGGTTACACAAAAGCTCTTAAAACCTAAAACTTAGTGATGAAGGATCTTGCTCAAAAAATACGTGAAGTGCTGGACAATAAATCAAAGGGCAAAGAATAATTATTTCAACCCCAGGTTGTCTAAAAAATGTTTGCGTTTCATACGGTATAAATTTTTATCTTCCTTAACCAGGTAAAAAAACCGCTTATTGTCATCATCAAAACACTCAAACAAGCCGGTATAATCTTCTTTATCCATGACATTGCAGACACGGGATACATCATCATTGAATTTTCTGCAGACCTTGGCCCAGTCCTCTTCTTTGGCATCCTTTTGAATGGTGATTTTTTTGGATATTTTTTCAAACTCTGCCTGGATGGATTTCATTGTTTCTCCTCCAAATCCCATAATAGGTGAATAAAAATTAAACTGATGTAAATAATCTTAACAAAAGACAATAAATAATGTAAAACAAATTTTAAAAAAAGATAAAAATTTTAAAAAACCGGCTCTGAATTAAAATGGATATCTATAATAA
>JAOZRF010000231.1 GCA_029940245.1 Desulfobacula sp. | reverse complement strand
TCCCTAAAAGGGAGTAAGGATTTAAGTTTTAAAAACAAACTTTCTTAAAAATGCAAAACAGGCTATTCCAACCATAGTGAAAATAATCAATCCTTTTAAGAAAAACCCTATATAACTTACTTTGCTGCTTGTAGCAACTCCGATAGCGCATACTTTTGAGTTTTGATCCCCGTCTGCAACTTCAGCTTCTTTGTCTTCGGATGGCGCATAAGAATCTGATTGCGTCTCTTTTTTCAGTGACATGGATGTTTCAGTCTCTACAACAGGTTGTTCTGTTTCGCTTTTGACCACGACTTCGGTCGAAGGGGAATTATTCTCCAGCTTTGCCTCAATACTTTGCTCTGTTTCTGACTCAGCTTTTGATTCAGATTCCGGTTCAATTTTTGTTTCTAATTCCGGTGTGCTGAATCCTTTTCTTAATATTTTTGTTCCCTCTTTGATCTGCTCATCCATTTTTTTCACGGAAGGTGGAAGAGATTCAACATTTCCGGACTCCTGGCCCGATTCAGACGATTTATGATAAACCTGCCCTGGAACTGGAGGCATTTCTACTGCAAAAGCCGTGGCCAATCCCATGAGTCCACCGAGAACCAAGGTAAAAAAGAACAGGGTGATAAGAGTTAAAATATTGGATTTTATGTGTTCACATCTCGACATATTTTTTTCCTTTATCCCGCAAATTATACTGATCTTTTTTGTATATTATTACTACAACCATAATCCTGGAATATCAAGTAAAAGTTGATGAGGTTCATTATTACAAGCATAATCTTGAAATATCAAGAAAAAAATTGATGTTTTTATAAAAAATCGAAATATGCACAGTTTAAAATAAACTATTAGGAGCGACGTTGGCCGCTCCTAATAGTTGGTTAAAAGGTTAAAAGTTTATTATTCAGCACTTCTAACGGGTGTTTTCCACCAGTAATTAGAACTCTCCAGTGTAAATGGAAGCTCACTGTCCTGATTCAGGATTGAGATATCATCAACTCCCCAGCCTCTCCAGCCATTAAACAGTGAATCCTGGCTGTTGAAGAAAAACTGGAGTTTGATTTTGTGACCAACAAACGCGTTCAGATTCCTGGTTACCTTGATCCAGATCGGTACCACATCATTTCCGCCTGAGCTGTAGTTGATTGGCGCACTCTGTATGGCGGCTTCATTATCCGGATTCATGAACGCCACGATCTTATAATCCGTGGCGCTCTCAAAGGTGTAGTCACCAATGGTCACGGGATAGGAATCAGCAACAACGGCTACCCTCACCTTCATCTGGTCATACTGCCATTTGGCGACATCAACACTTTCAACTTCAAACCAGGATGCAAGATCAAGGGTTGCAAAGGAGAAGTCAGTGAGATCAATTTCAGGTGATGTCAGCGTGCCGTTCTTAGCGCCACTGGATGTATTGCCTGTTGAATCGCTGAATGTCCAGGTTGTTTTGCTGCCGAACCATGCCTGATGAGTTGCACTAAAGGCATCTAAAAGGTTGGCAGGATCGCCATCCGCAAGAACCGGATAGTCAACACCCTGATTGGCCGGGCCATTTGAACCGTCTTCAATCAACCACCACTGAATATCATTAAGGTCGTTTCCATCAACGGCCCAGGCTCCGTTACCGGTTGTAATGCTTGGCGCAGCCTCCGTGGCACCTTCAAAAGTTTCAATCCAATCCGGAACCTTTTCTTCACCTGCAGGCGGAGTAATCGGATCAAGTCCCAGATCCGCTGCTGTGATCCAGCCTTTGATCAGGGGATAGGTCTCTTCTACCAGAAAAACGCTGTTCGGCGTGTAAGCATCGGCCGCGGCATACAGGCCCAGAAGACCGCTCAACTGGGGATCCAGAAAGGTAAAGAGATAATCACCTGCTTCGTCGGTTTCCTGCACAGCCTCAAACGCAACTGTCGTATTAGGCGTAATCTGGAGCTTTCCAACCACGAGGGTTTCCATGGGATTATCTGCCGTGATATCAAATTCGGCAAAGGATCCGTTTTCCATTGGCGTACCATTTAAATCATAGGTGGCAGTAAACGCAATTTTTACTGAAAATCCATATTCAAGATATGACATACCCGCGGCAGCTGGATCATTAAACCCACCGTCCGGCCCAACCAAAAATGCCATATAGTTTTTTTGAACCATATTCAGTGCATCTACAAAACTAAAAAATGGAATATCCGTGGGAACTGATTCAAACAACTTATCAATCTCCCCATCATCTGGAACGTCGTTTCCATTGGCATCATCCCAGGAATTGATAGTCACCTGCCATGTCCAGGCAATATCACCAGTCACCGGAGCTGTGGCATAATAAAAACCCATGTCTTTTCCACCGAAAACTGACACAGCGCCAAGCTGAGCCATTGCAACGGAAGAAGTCATATAATCATCAATATTAAATGTAATATCCAGATAACCCGTGGCGGTTTCAACGTATGCTTCGCCCGTTCCAAACGGGTGGCTCACAGTTATCTTTACATCATAGGTGCCGATGGGGTTTGCACCGACAACGGCCTTTTCATCCTCGGTAAGCGAATTATAGTTGGTGATAAGTTTTGTTTTTATATCCGTCTTGGTGATCTGGTTCTTTCCTGCGCTGCCCAGGCCTTCATCCACAGTCAGCCAGGAATCTGTGTCCGCAGCTCCCTGTTTTCTAATCTCCCAGGTATAAGTAGCATCACCGTCAAGACCGACCTGAATGATTTCACCATCATCGGCAATCTTGTCCA
Organism: Desulfobacula sp.; assembly: GCA_029940245.1. GTDB lineage: Bacteria > Desulfobacterota > Desulfobacteria > Desulfobacterales > Desulfobacteraceae > Desulfobacula. The sequence continues at coordinate 2,561 of JAOZRF010000231.1, read as the reverse complement.
GAACAATGGGGTTTTTAAGGGTTACTTTGGCTTTGGCAATGCCTTCAGTGGTTGCCGTGTCGAAAATATTACCGCCCACTGCTGCAGTATCCGGCCGTTCCAGCATTGTAATGGTCTTGGCAGTGTCATTCACCACATTGATCGTGATACTGGCATCAAAATAACCGTCTTTTTTGATGATCAGTGCAATGTTGGGGTTGTCCGGCGGCAGTATGTAACTGACCTTGGCTGTGCCGTTAGCAGCAGTGGCCCCAAAATTATCTGAATTATCTGACGTCACCATGGCACCCACGACTGAATCGCCAAAACTTTCTTCAATAACAACGCCTTTGCCTTCCGTGTCAACAGTAACCAGGGTATCACCTGCGGCAGCCTGATACAGGATACCGCCATTGGTCAAGGTCAGGTCAATGCTGCCGGCAAGGAATTGCATTTTAAATACAAACACAAACGGGTAAAGGCCGGTATCTGGCTGTACACCGCTTTGTACTTTGAGGTAGTAATTTTTGGGTCCGGCTTCAAGTGTATCATTATCGTCTGCAGACTTGCCCTGGCTGATCGCTTCTGCAAGCTCAGCCGCGCCCACTTTTGTCCAGACACCATCTTTGTATTGCAACAGGTCAAGAGAACCAACTGCCTTTGACGGATCATCCGCACCCAGGTAGTTATAAATGGTTTCACCCGTCATATCACCCAGGAAATTGGATGCCTGGGGATAGACAACTCCCTCAAAACCGGCCTCTTCCAAGCTGATGTTGTTGGCGTTAGAATCCACATAGATCACATCAGCACCTGCAACCACAACATATTGGGGATCAAGAACCTTAATGCCGGCTACATTTGGAGCGGATATCGCTGTTTTATATGGCGTTACGGCTACAGTGATGTCCTTTTTAAGTTTCATGCTGGTTATGGTAATGGATGCTTTTCCATCAGAACTTGTAATTTTCTTTGGTGTTGGTTTGTCAATTGAATCAACGGCTAACAATGACACCTTGTTTGTATCCTGATCCTGGGCGAACATATAAAGTGCTCCGGCCACGATCTGTGAGGCTGAAACAGTAAAAGCATCACCGGAACCGATTGTAATAACATCGGTTGTCTTTATGTCGCTTGGCAGTGAAAAATTACCATTGGAGTCGGTCTGGCCGATGAGCACACCGTTTACGTACACGGGCACATTGGCCAGGGCCACATAGGCATTTTCGCCCGTGGTCTTATATGCTTTTCCCACCGTGGGTGGAGTTTCAGTTACAGAGCCCCCGGCAGATGCATTTACCCAGAAACCGGATGTTGAGGCTATGGCTGCAATTGGATTAAAGCCTTTTGCTCCAATATAGGTTGCCAGTTCAGTAGCAGTATAAGATGGAATGGCAACATCCCATTTTTGTTCAGCGGCATTCCAGGTCCAAAGCGTTACAGCATTCACACCAGACGAGGTCAGCATGGACAGTACTGATGAAACTGTCTTGGATTCATCCTTTTTTGAGCCGATGAGATTCCAGCCTTTAACCAGGGTTTGATCTGTGGCTCCAGGCGCAGCCCCGTCAATGGACAGGGTAGCTGCAGTGTTCACATTCACCCAGAAACCCTGGCCGGCTGAAATTGTGGAAAGCACACCAAATCCCTTGGAGTCGGCATAGGCCTGAGTAGTTCCGTCCGAAAGGTATACACACCATTTAGATCCGGCGGCATCCCAGCTCCATGCGCTTGCGTAACTGATACCTGACAAGACATCAGTTATCGCGGTACTTGTAGGCTGAATGGGCGTGTTGATCAAATTCCACCCAGACACCAACGAAATTGTTTTAGTCGCTGCCTGAACGCTCCCTATGGTCATAATCATCACCATAAAAATAGCTGCCAGCAGCACACTTAATGTTTTGTGCCTCATGTTATCTCCTCTTCACTTAAAAGTTAATCAATTTGGTTAAAATTTTTGCATTTATCCTAATCAAACATTGAAAATCCGGCTTCACCTCCCCTTAAATAATTATTATTTAGTTAAATCGCTTTTGATCTTAACTCTCATTTATAATTATAGACGCTTATATTTGCTATTTCTTACAACAAAATTTTAAAAAAGGCACAAAGTTTCAAAGGCACAGAGTGACAAAATTTATTTGGCTCTTACTTTATTAATCAAGCTGCTAAGCATTCGTTCAATTTCTCGATTTAATTCATAAATTTCTTCAAACAGACTTGATAATAAGTACTTAAGATTTTTAGCGATCTCCATCTGGGTTTGTAACTCGTAAACCGATCCCATTGCTATCTGCAAAAAGCGAAGATAATCATTGGTTGACCTTCGACCGTAACCTTCTGCTATATTGCTTGGTATAGAAACAGCACTACGTCTCATCTGCGAAACCAATCCAAAGACTTCATCTTTAGGGAATGTCTTTGTTGTTTGATATATTACAGTGACAAAATGTACAAATTTTTGCCAAACAATAAGGTCTCTGTAATTTCTCATTTTTTCTATCCTCTGTGCCTCTGTGCCTCTGTGCCTCTGTGCCTCTGTGCCTTTGAAACTCTGTACCTCTGTGCCTCTGTTCATA
>JAOZRF010000561.1 GCA_029940245.1 Desulfobacula sp. | reverse complement strand
ATGCATATTTTACATGCATAAGCGCTGCTTATACTATAGTTGCTTATATCTTAAGAAAAAAAGAGATTTCAAAAAGTATATCTGTGGAGGATCAGGTTGATTATATGATCATGAAAAATACGTCGCACATGGCAATGCAGATTGATCCGCGCTCAGAATCAGATCAAAATCAATAAAAATATATGGGCAAAAATTAATTTTTCCTGGTTTTAATAAATAACACCATTATTAAAGTGATCCCGCCAAGCAAAGCAGTACTCATAAAAGATGCATAATAATTGCCGGTGATATCAAAAAGCCAACCGGCTGCCAAAGGCCCTATGGCACATCCGATACAGGCAGAAAAATTGACAATACCCATTAAACTCCCGTGGAATTGAAGACCAAACATCTCAGAAACAATGTTGGGTATGGTGACAGAGCCGCTGCCGTAGCTGAAAGCATGAACAACAGCAAACAGATAAAGAACCCAAAGTTCCTTTATTGTCAGGAGCATAATAAGGGCAACGGTCAGCATTCCTATACCCATGGCAAAGACAGCTTTACTGCCAAGGCGGTCAGTTACAATACCTGTAATTATTTTAGCAAAAAATGCACTGCCTCCAAATATTGTTAGAATATTGGCTGCCTCGATTTTTGAAAATCCAGCCTCAATGGCAAACGGGGCAATATGGACAAGGATTGCAAAAATGACCATTCCCCAGCATATAAAAACGATGCAGGTCAACCAGAGAGAAACTGTTTTCAGAGCAGTATCAGCATTCCTTATGGAGTTCTCACTGAGCGATTGGGTAATTTTGGGTTGTATGGCAGGTACAAAGTGTTTGCCATCCGGCATCTTCAGAAATCTGGCTAATACAATGATAAGAATCAATGTAGCCAGACCAATGATCATATAGGAAAAGCGCCATCCTTTTATCAAAATCATCCAGGTGGCAAAGGGTGTAATAAACAGAGTGCCGGCCCCCATACCGCTTGAGACAATACCGGTCATAAGCCCTCTTCGCCTGTTAAACGATTTCGACACTGTGGAAATAACCGGTACATAAGTACCACTCAGTCCTATACCGATCACCACGCCGTAAAAAAGATAAAGATGCCAGACAGTCGAAACCTGCGACATCAACATATATCCCATGCCCAGCAGTATTCCGCAGACAGATACAACCAACCGGGGCCCGAACCTGTCACAAATTCGGCCCATAAACACTCCGCCGAAACCTTCAGAAAACATTGCAAGAGAAAAAGCCCCGGATGTCATTGCCCTGGTCCATCCGAATTCATCCAGAAGAGGGGTAAAAAAAATACCAAAGCTGTAGTTTACTCCCCAGGCAATCACCATTACTATGAATGCAATACCCACGATAATATATCTGTAATAAGAGTCAGGTTCAGTCCCGCAGGAAGCAATGTTCTGATATTTCATAATCTCTGCTCTTTCAATCTAACCAGCTTTTAAAAAGTGTTGAAATT
>JAOZRF010000230.1 GCA_029940245.1 Desulfobacula sp. | reverse complement strand
CCAATTTCAAACTCTTGATAAACTTTTGTCACCATGGAAATCAGCACATCCGGATCAAAGGGTTTGGTCAGATAATCCAAGGCGCCCTGTTTCATGGCATCCACGGCAGAATCAACGGCTGCATAAGCCGTCATCATGATGACCGTCAGATCCTGATTTTTCTGTTTTGCCTTTGCTAAAAGCTCAACCCCATCCATCCCCGGCATTTTGATATCGGTGAGCATCATATTAAACGAGTTCTCGTCCATCAGCTCAAGGGCTTTTTGCCCTGAATCAGCCGTTGAGACGGAGAATCCTTCTTCCTTGAGCCATTCTCTGGTGGATTCCCGAACAATTTTTTCATCATCCACCACCAGGATATTAAATTTTTCCCTGTTCTGGTCTATAAATTTGATGGCCCCTGTGGGACAGATTTTTTCGCACTCCCCGCACCGTGTGCACGCCGTATAATCAATGGTATAGGCATTGGAAAAAGACTGGGGACTGGGAAGATAAACCGCTTTTCTTTTTGTCAGCCCTTCATTAAATGGATCATTCACAAAAACCGGGCAGATACGTTCACACTCCCCGCACCCCGTACATAAAGCAGGATCGATCAGGGACGGATTCTGCTTAAGGGTTACGGTTAAATCACCCGGTTCCCCTTCTACAGATATCAATTGTGTTGACAAAAGAATTTCAATATTTTCATGAAAAAGCCCTTTTCTCAGGCAATGCTGGGAGGATTTGTCCCTGTCAAACATGGGCAGCATCCTGCAATACCCGCAAGTGGATGTGGGAAACTGGTAATCCAGCTGGCATAAAAGGCCCCCTATGTGATCTGATGTGTCAATGAGTAGAACTTTGTAGCCTGTTTCAGCCAGATCCAGTGCAGATCTGATTCCGCTCAGCCCGGCCCCGGCAACCAATGTTTTGCCAATTGCCATATTTATCTTACCTCCCAAAAAAATTATTGTATACCAACAACATCCTCAAATTCCTTTTCATAAAATACAGACAGGGGTGATGGTTCATTTTCGTCACTTCCAGGCAGGTAGTCAAACGCAGCCTGGGTATGGTGGGCAACAGTCTTAAACAGCTCGAAGACATTGATATCGCTGGGACATGCATTTGAACACTGACCGCACCCGACGCAGGCATGACTCATATGCGCCATTCGGGTGAGATGGTAAAAAACCGTGTCCGTCGGCATTTTGATAAGCCCTTTTTTCTCTGACCATTGATGATACTGAACGGGTTGATGAAAAAATACATCTGTATTAAAAACACACTCTTTGCAATAGCATACAGGGCACATATTCCGGCAGTTATAACAATTAATGCACCGGTCAAGAAAAACAGTGAGTTTGGTAATGCTGTCTGTCTTTTCCCCAATATCTGCCATCATTGCCTCATTCGCCTTGGAATGGGTCTCTTTTATCTGCACCATTACCTCATCCCGTTTCTCTGGTATGGAAGTTTCAGGCATTTCCAGAATTTCCAGAATCCGGCTGCCGGCATCACTATAGGATTCCGCCATCAACCCGTCTGAAAGATCAACACCATGCAGAAGAATACTGATATCCGTGTTTACGGGAAAAGGATTCTCACAGGTATTACAGGCACTGCTGAAGCTAAATTCATTAAGCGTTTCACTATTTTCGGAAAATACCTTTTGGATATAGGCATCATCATCCAAAGGACTCTTTTCCATATATGCCGTATAATCAGACGATGTCAATGCTTTGGGGCAATCAATTCCAATAAGAATCAATTCCTCTCTTGTCCCTTGTTTGAGCTTTACAAGTTCAATAAAGGCCCGCATTTCACAAGGCCGCAATACGACAGCTGTTTTCCTTCCCGATACCTTATATGAAAGGCGGGATACCATTCTGGCCGAATTAATCGGAAAAGCAGGGCTGAACAAAACAGCATCCTTTATCCGGGCCGGATCTGTCACCAGGGACGGCATAATGGATGAAGAGTCTTTTAACTTGACCGGCAAAAAAACCGCATCAATCTCCTTCAACTCCAAAAGCCGTTTAAAAAACTGCTGCATGCCTTTGGCCGGACTGTTATCCTCTTGCTCTATTTTTATTATCATGGCAAAGATTTCCTTTACATCATATGGCCTTGCTCAAACTTGTCTGAGAAGGCCCCATTTCAATTATTTGATCATTTAACCGGGTCATCACTTCGGCAAATTCGATGCCATCGCTTGCTCCAATCCAGGTCAGGCGCAACCGATCCTTTTCAATGCCGAACCGTGGAAGAATTTCTTTTAACAACTTGACCCTGCGCCTTGCCTTGTAGTTACCATTAATATAGTGACAATCTCCTGGGTGACATCCACTGATCAGAACACCGTCTGCGCCTTCCAAAAAGGCCTTGATCACATATTGAGGATCAACCATTCCCGTGCACATAACCCGGATCAAACGGATATTGGTGGGATAGGACAGTCTTGATGTCCCTGCCAGATCCGCAGCCGTATACGTGCACCAGTTACAGACAAAAGCGATGATAACCGGTTCAAATTTCTCCATTTTATTCTCCTTAAAAAATTCCGCCGATTTCGGCAAAAATCTGTTTCTTTGTAAAATGTCTGCTTTGAGCAGCACCACTGGGACAGACCCCTGAGCAGCTACCACATCCTTTACAGACGGCTTCATTCACAACAGAGACATGTCTTCTGTCATCAAACTCAATAGCCGAATACGGACAAACGGAAATGCAGGTCTTACACCCTATACAGATATCCGGATCAATATAGGAAATGGTAGGGGCGATATCAACCTGGCCTTTTGTGGCAAGTGACAAGGCTTTTACCGCCGCGCCAGATGCCTGTGACACCGTATCCGGTATATCCATGGGCTTCTGACAGCACCCACAAAGGAATACTCCGTCTGTAGCAGTATTCAACGGAGCAAGTTTTGGATGCTCTTCAAGAAAAAATCCGTCCGCTCCCTGATTGACACCAAACACTCTTCCTATATCTCCGGCATCTTCTCTTGCCTGGATGGCTGTACAGAGAATCACCATGTCTACTGGTACCCGGAGCAGTTCCCCTAAAAGAGTATCTTCTGCAATGGCGATCAGCTTTCCTTCTTCAGAAGCATCCTTTGGTTGATCGGTGATCTGGGCCACTTTTCCACGGATAAAAATCGTTCCCTCTTCCTGGCACCGTTTATAAAATTCTTCATACCCTTCACCAAAACACCGCATATCAATATAAAAGTCATAGACTTTTGTATCATGTCCTACTTTTTCCTTGATCAAATGTGTATATTTCAAGGCATACATGCAGCAAACCCTTGAACAGTATTCGTGATAATTCACATCCCGGCTTCCAACACAATGAACGATTGCGACGCTTTTGGGCTGTTTTGTAAATTCATTATGTTCATCCCGGATCAGGATCTTACCTCCGGTGGGGCCGGTGGCATTGCTGAGACGTTCAAACTCAAGAGCTGAAAATACATTGGGGAACCTGCCATACCCGAATTGTTTCATGGGCGATGGTTCCAGGGTATCATAACCCGTAGCAAGAATAATACTGCCGGCAGCGATCTGTATGGTTTCTTCTTTCATAAAATGATCAATGGCTTTTGCCTCACATACAGTGACACATTCCATACACTCACAGCAGGTCGCACAGTTCAGGCACCTTTGGGCTTCCTTTATGGCCTGTTCTTCCGTCAGGGTGGCTTCAATTTCATCAAAGGAGTGGACCCTTTCTTCGGGATCACTATATTGAACACGAACCCTTTCTTGAATCATAGTATTTAAAGGAATATCTGAATAATTTTCCTGAATTTCAGTCTGGTTTGTCTGTGTATCACTGTAATTCATTTCAACCAGATCTGTTCTGCCTGGGTCTGTTTCAGCTTTATTGATATAGGTGTCGATACCAATGGCTGCCCTTCTCCCCTGGGCGATAGCCTCAATCACACTGGCAGGACCGGTTACCATATCCCCTCCTGCAAAAACATCCTCAAGGGATGTTTGAAGTGTTGACGGATCTACTTTTATCCTATTGTATTTTGTAATCTCAAGACCGGGCATGGAATCTGCCCAGGATAAATCCGTCCTCTGACCAATGGCCGGGATAATGGTATCACAGTCGATAATAAATTCAGATCCTGGAATATTGACCGGGCGCCGTCGCCCGGATGCATCCATTTCACCCAGTTCGTTTTTGATGCACTCCAGACCGACAACCTTGCCGTCCCTGCTGATAATCCTGGTCGGTGCAGTCAGGGTAAGCAATTCGATATTCTCTTCAAGCGCGCCGACAATTTCTTCCTCATAGGCCGGCATTTCCTTTTTTGTCCGTCGATAAATAATGGAAACATCACAATCTTTGATTCTTTTTGCACACCTTGCCGCATCAATGGCCACATTGCCGCCGCCAACGATCATCACTCGTTTACCGCAGCCTGTTTTTTGCTTAAGATTCACATCTCGTAAAAATGAGATGGCATCAATAACACCCGTTGTCGTCTCTTCTCCGGCAAGCCCGAGAGTGAGAGATTCATGGGCACCGGAACTTAAAAAGATGGCCTTGAACCCGTCCTGTTTCAGACCTTCAAATGTAATATCAGATCCAAAGGCGGTGTTGGGCACAAGACAAACCCCGTGGGCCAGGATATAATTTATTTCTTTATCAAGGATATCAGAGGGTAGCCTGTAGTCTGGAATTCCTGTTTTCAGCATCCCGCCGGGAACCGGCAGTTTTTCAAAAACCGTGACCTGATACCCTTTGAGGCGCAGAAAATAACCAGCAGTTAAGCCGGCAGGCCCTGCCCCGATTACAGCGATCTTCTCTTTCCGGTCGATTATTTCAGGAAGTTCTTTTGCTTCAAGATTTGCCCTGTCTGCCGCAAATCGTTTCAGCTCTTTTATGGCAATGGGTTTATCCACCAGTTTGCGCCGGCACTCAGCCTCGCAGGGATGGGGACAGACCCTTCCCAAAACCCCTGGAAAAGGAGCCTTCTCCATCACCAGAGATGCAGCCTTGTCATATTTTTTCTGACCGATCAATTGAATATATCCCTGGACATTGATCCCGGCAGGACAGGTTAATCGACAGGGAGCCCTGTCTTTTTTCTCAATATTAAAGGTAATGGGAATGGCCTGGGGAAACGCCCGGCCAATTGCCTTTCTTTTTGCCATTCCCATATCCCATGGGTTGGGAATGGAAACCGGGCAAACACTTGCACATTCTCCACATGCAGTACAAAGAGTCTCGTTAATATACCGGGGTTTTCGCTTGATATCCACTATGAAGTTTCCTATGAAGCCAGAGATATTGGTCACTTCACTGAAACTGAATACGT
>JAOZRF010000229.1 GCA_029940245.1 Desulfobacula sp. | reverse complement strand
GGGGTTTATCGTTGTTCAGAAGGATGAATTGGTTTATTTTTCAATCTTTCAATATTATCCCTGGCAAAGGTAATGGCGGGATCTATTTTAAGGGCCATTTCATAGTATTCAATGGCAAGCTTGATTTCTCCAATATCCCTGTAATTTGAACCAATGTTGGCATAGTTGATGGCAAGGGAGGGGTCAACCTCCAGGGCATTTTCAAAACAGGTAATGGCGGTTTTGTGGTTTTTCTGCATGAAATGACACACTCCCATGGTATTAAAGATATCCGGGCGCTGATTGTCAATTTCAAGGCCAAGGTTACAGATTTCAATGGCGCGTTCATATTGTTCAAGATCTTTTAAGCAGGCTCCCATATGGGAATAAATATCCGGCATGTTCAGCTTTGCCGGGTCTCTTTTAAGGGCAGTTTCAAATTCGGTTAAAGCCTTTTCATGGTCATAGATGGCGTTAAACATAAGCCCCTTATAAAAACTGGTATAGTATTTTGCAGGCAGAGCCTTTTCCAGATCATCCAGCTTTGACAATGCCTGGGCAGAGTCAAAATTCTCTGTGATAAGCCGGGCGGAAAACATGCCTACGCTTGCGGCAACGGCTCTTTCCCTGAAATGTGCCCCGGGGATGATGGTATAAAATGCCGGAACCTCAAGCTTTTTATGCATGGTGCTGATGGCAAGAACCTGATACCCCTTGTTGTCAAGCGTCTGGATCAGGTTTTCCACCTCTGTTTTAATATTATTGTCTGAAAGGTCGGGTAAGGTATCGGCATTGATCACCCGTTCAGGATGGGTGATAAATCCGGCATCTTTAATATTGGTAAATTTAGGCAGACCGCTGGCCACATAATTGGAGCTGGAATTAAAATCGCCGGCAAGCTGGGCTGTTTCAGTGAGAGCCCGGCTCATGGCTTTTTCAGGGTCTGGGGATGTTCCTGCTGTCCATACAATTTCGCTTAACTCAGGGAAGGTTGAAGGATCCCAGGCAAGAATCCCAATAGTGGGGATTCCTGTATCCAGGGAAAAATCTGAAGCATAAACATGTATTCCCTGTTTTTTAAATTTATCCAGCAGTTCAATGACCAGCGGATCTGTAAAAGAATCCAGATTGATCCCCGGCACATTCACTTTTCCATGGCTGATAATAGAAGAGGTATGCCGCTCCACAATCTCGCAAATTCCCTGGCTTAATGCTTCTTCCGTACAATTTCCCGCGCTGGGGCCATTAAATTCATTGATCATGTAAAACCAGTTAAAAGGGATCAAAACTTCTTGTTGTCTGGTCAGGTTATATCCTCTGGTCCATTTTAAAGGGAGGGCATCAAAGATTGGTTTTACGTTTAAGGCATCTGTTTTGTTATCATGGACAGATTTTATGATCTGTTCATAGGAAAGGGCTTTTTCCCCCAATGCTTTTGGGGTTGAATAGAAAAAATTTTTATTTTTTTGTACAAAAGAAAAAAAACTGAAGCGTTCTGCAAGCTCCATCACTGCACTGGCTTCTGATTGTGCAGGGGTTCCGCCTTTACCCATTTGTTTTTTGGTTCCCACCACATTTATGGCATCCGTGCCGCATTCACTGAAAAAAACCGGTATGTCCAGCCGCCCGTTATCAATTCTTCTGGTCCGGCTTAAAATATCAAGATTCAGCCTGGATGTTTTTTCCTTAAATCCTGCCACTGTCTTTTCCGGAGACATGATCTTGTCCTGGTCATAGGTATAGCCTTTAAGGGCATCTTTTAATTCAATTTTATAACTCATGAATTGTCCTTGAAATAAATCCTTATTTTATCACTCGCTCTATTTTGTCCCCAATTTTGATGGTTCCGCCTTTAAGAATTTTAGCAAATACACCTTCTTTGGGCATAATGCAATCCCCGGCCCTGTAGTAAATAGCACATTTTTTATGACACTCTTTTCCGATCTGGGTGATTTCTACTTGTGCTTCATCCCCTAAAGTAAAAACCTGACCAATGGGCTGATTTTTCCAGTCAATTCCCATTGTTGCAATATTTTCTGCAAAATCCCCAAAGTTCAGTTTAAAATCCTCGGTGCCGGCATTTTCAATACTTTCGGAAGCCAGAAAACTTAATTGTCTGTGCCAGTTGCCTGCGTGGGCATCCTCTTTAATCCCGTGGTTTTCTATAAGTTCCGCCTGGAGGATACATTTTTTTATGGTTCCTTTTTTTTTGCTGGTGGCTATGGAGACTATCTTCACTCTGTTTTCTCCTGAAAAATAATTAAATCAATAAAAATAAATTCAAACATAAGAATTTTTATATCACATTGTAGCATAAGAATACAATACTTTCAATGTATATCAAAATCTCATAAATACCAATTGAGTATGTATCTGTTGTCAAAAATTTTAGAAAAAGATAATCCAGTGTTTTTTGTGAGGTCTTTCTCCCCATGGATACCAGTTTACTGGATTGTGGGCATGTTGAAGCAGATATGGGCTTGATTCAAGGGCAAGCTGATTGGTAAACAGCGGATTCCCAAGGGTATCCTGAACCCGATGAATGTCTGTTGGCTGAACCATGATCAGTTTAAACCACTGGCTATTTGTTAACGCTTTTTTTTAATTCAGACTCAATGATGGTTGTAAAATCATCAGAGGTTCTGGGATTTATCAGTTTTCCATTTATAAACATTGTCGGGGTTCCGTGCACTCCGATCTCCTTACCATTCCGGATATCTCTGTCAATGATTGCCTGGATCTCCGGCAGTTTGATATCACTATGGAATTTATCCATATCAAGCTTGAGTTCTATTGCGATCTGTTCAATTTTTTCATCATTGAGTGCGCTATAATTTGCAAACAATTTTTCATGAAATTCCCAGAATTTTCCCTGTTGATGGGCAGCAAGACTTGCCTGGCAAGCCTTGCGGGCAAAGGGGTGACTATTAAGGGGGAAATGTTTGATAACCAGTTTTAACTTATCCTTGTACCTGTCCGACAACTGCCGGAAAAAATGCTCTAAACGAGCACAATACGGTCACTGGTAATCATCAAAGACTGCAAGGGTTACTGCCGCATCAGAAGGACCTTTAAAGGGCAGGTCTGATAAGGATATGTCATGTATCTGCTCAACACGGATGATTCTAAGTGATTTGGAAGATTTGCCGGTCAGTATCAGGGTTTTATTTTTTTCAGAATAGCTTATGTTGTCATAGGCGCTGTCAAGAGCGGATCGACTGATAATCTGGTCGGTTTCTGAAGAATATATGATCAGCTCTTTTAAAGAGAGAATAAAAATCATATTTCCGTCTTCTGAAGAGGCAACATCCAGGGGCTGAACATCAAGATTTTTTTGTCTGATCGTCGTTAAATCAGCCTTTCCATAAACCGTCTGGCTGACAAGCAGGGATAAGAAAAAAATGAAAAAGCATAAGCGCTTTTTTTGTTTTATTTTGCTCTTATCGATTACTTTGTTATTGTCTTTTACCATCAATACCACTCAATAAATTTTCTTATTTTACAGGTGTAAATGCGAATTTCTGTCCACCAACGGACATTTCATACATCAGCCCGCCAAGGGTATGGACAAATATCGCCATTCCACTTCTGTATTTTGTCTCAGCCTGTGTGCCGGTGGCAGGACCCAGGCTTGCTCCTGCGCTGCTGCCCTGGGTGCTTGCCTGTGCCTGGGCAGCCACTGTGATGACCACTGCTGACACAGATCCATCAAATTCAAATTCTCCGCTTGTAAATTCCTCATAGGCTCGTTTGTCCTGAAAGAAAATAATTTCGCTGAAGGCCTGTCCGCCGAGTTGAAAGCCGATACTGACTTTCATCAACGTGACCGTTCCGGAAATGGATTTTTGTTTGTATACCCTGCCTGTCCCATAGGCGCCGCCTAAAATGATGCCACCTTTTCCAACCGTGGGGAAAACCGCATATCCATAAGCATTGTTAAAAAATGGCGTAACAGCATCAGACTTCATAAAAACGTCAATGGTGTCTGAGTATTTGTCTGCGATGGCATTACTTGAAATAAATAATAAAAGAACTGTAAAGAACAATATTAGTTTAAGCGGAATTAATTTCATCATCTGCCTCCTTGCACATTGATTTTAATTTACTATATTTCTTTTAGCAGTCTTATGGTTTTAATTCCAGCTATTTTAACATCTGAGAATAAAATATTGTTGTTTGTGTATATGTTATTGTCTTTTTATACAAAACAGTGTTTGATATGGGTATGATTGTGTTGAGAAGAAAAATATCATCTGGAGAGTGCAATGAAATTAATCATGCAGATCATTGGTTTTGGCATTGCATTTTATGCCTTTGCTCTGGTGGCCCTCTATTTTTTTCAGGATAAGCTGTTGTTTTTTCCTTCTGCAAGTCAATTTGGTGACTGCCCGGCAATGGAAACGCGCAATGCCAGAGCAGAGTCTGTAAATGGTATCCGCTATTATCTTAAGACAAAACCTGCTCCTGACTCCTGGATTGTCATCTTCCACGGAAATGCCGGCAGTGCATGCGATCGAACCTATTTTATCGACCTTTTAAAGGATTTTAACGCAAATCTTGTGGTATTTGAATACCCGGGTTATGGAAAAGATGTGAATAAGCCGGGTGAATCCATTTTCCTTAAACAAGCTCTTGAGCTGGTTTCTCATATTAAAACAAAGAATTCTCAGCATCTGCCCGTTTATCTTATGGGCGAATCCCTGGGAACCGGGGTGGCAACCTTTGTTGCAAGTCAAACGGATATCAAAGGATTGATTCTTATCTCATCCTATCTTTCCATTGCAAAGCTTGCCCAGTATCATTATCCTTTGTTTCCTGTAACATTTTTAATGAAACATAAATTTAATGCCCATGCCTGGGCAGAACAGACAAAGACACCGGTTATCCTTTTTCATGGCATTGATGATGATATTATTCCCATTCATTTTGCCCGGCTTCAGGTTTTGAATTTTAAAGGGGAAAAAGAGTTGATTGAGATTCCCGATTGCGGGCATAATGATATTATTGATATTGGAGAAAAAATTATTAAGGAAAAAATCCAGAATTTTTTATTAAATATCCGATCAGATTAAGGCCTGATATACTGAGTGGCCCCTTAGAGTTCAGGCATAGCTCAATAATAAGAGCCAGTACCGGGAATGCAACAAATATTGCTGCAAGGTTCTCCCTAAGGAATATCCATGACAAGTTTCATCCCTTCATAAACCTGGATAAGCCTTTCTTTTGAAAGAGTCCCAATTTTTTCCTTCAGGCTGAGTTTATTCACTGTTTTTATTTGTGTCATGTTGATCACAGAACGTTTGGGTAAATTTGCCTCGCCTTTGTGAAGACTCACGTTACA
>JAOZRF010000228.1 GCA_029940245.1 Desulfobacula sp. | reverse complement strand
CGTGGGCCAGCATGGTTTTGCCGGTTCCAGGCTCTCCTTTGAGAAGCAGCGGCATCTCAAGTTTCATTGATATGTTAACAATTGAGGCAAGTTCCTGGTCAAGGATATATTTTTTTGCTCCCTGAAATTCAGCTTTCGCTTCCTGATACATACAAAATCTCCATATTTAGTTGAATTAAATTTGTAAAATAAATTTAAGGGTTAATAATAAGCACAAAATAGAGGCCCACAAGTTTTTTTTAAAAACTTGTGGGCAAAAAGATGTGACAAAAATGTGATTTTAAAATTTTATATGGTAATTCTAAAAGATTGACACTTTACAGACTTAGTGATAAAAGTTTATTATTGATTTAATAACAGCATAAAGTGAATAGGAGTATGCTATGATGGGACTTGGAATGCCGGAATTGATAATTATTCTTGTAATTATCCTTATTATATTCGGCGCAGGCAAACTTCCTGAAATAGGTGCCGGTTTGGGCAAAGGAATTAAAAATTTCAAAAAAGCCACCAGCGAGCCTAAAGTTGAGGCTAAAGAAGACGAGCCTGGAAAAATTGACAAAGACTGAAAAAAAATAATTATTGCATCATCTATTGTAGCCATCTTTGGGTAAAGAGTGGCTACAGCAAACCTTTCTTAGTCGTTCCTCCTTTTATGATTATCAGGATCACGCGTTCCGGTTTTTTTGTATCTGTTTATCAAATAACAAAAATGGAATTTATTTTATATAGTTCGTGACATTTTTGTAATAATATTTTTGTATCCAGTAATTTCTCTCCTGTATTTTTAATAATATTGGGTGAAAGCCATGCCGGATATGCTCTGGCACGCCCATTGCTTATATCTTGAAATACAGATTAATAATAAAAAAGCCATGGATAAAGAAAATATAGACATATTCATTAAAAAACGAGAGATACTGATAGGACAATTTCTTAGCGGGGATGAACCTGAGTTTCTTGAAAAACACTCATCTGTTCTGGACGAATACTTTTTTACTATATTTGAAAAAAGTATCAGCTCAAGGAAACTGACCATAGCAGGAACTCCATTTGCCATCATCGCTTTGGGTGGATATGGCAGAAAAGAACAATGTATCCATTCTGATATAGACCTCTTACTTTTGTTTGAAAAAGAGGTTCCCCCTGAAGTAGAAGCCTTTCTACAGGAATTGCTTTACCCTCTGTGGGATGCCGGGTTTGAAGTCGGATATGCGGTTAGAAATGTCAACGAGTGTCTTGAAATGGCCTTTGAACGGTTTGATATTTTAACCACCATGCTGGATGCCAGATTTATTTGCGGCGCATCATTGATTTACTCTGGGTTTATGGAAAGATTCAGGTCAGATCTGGCTACTAAACACTTGAAACATACCCTGAATTATTTGTATGAGCATGGTGAAAAAAGACATTTTGACTTTGGTGACTCAACCTATCTTATTGCCCCGGATTTAAAGTCTGGATTTGGTGGTCTTAGAGATTACCATACTCTTTTGTGGTATGCAAAAATAAAATCCGGTATCAAGACAAAAAGGGATCTGGAATATTATGGATTTCTTTCCAACTTTGAATATTTATCCCTGACAGAATCTTTAAACGATATCTGGAAAATTAGAAATTTTCTGCATTCCATCACAAAAAGAAAATGTGATACTCTTTATTTTGAATACCAGACTGAACTGGCCGGTCTTTTGGGGTACCGCTCCAAAAACAGGGCGCCTGATGTTGAACGGTTTTTAGGTGACCTTCATAAACGAATGGATTTTTTAAAACAAATTAATCAGATTGCCTTTGAAGATATCCTTGAAAGTACCCGCATTGGAAAAGGAACCAGTGAGTTTCGTACGACAAAAATAGACGGGCTGGTGATTAAAAAAGGAAGGCTTTATTTTACCAACACTGTTGCTGTTTTACAAAAACCAGACCTTTTATTAAAGGTTTTTCTTGAAAGCGGGCTTAGAAAAATTCCCTTAGCCATTGAAACCAGAAGAATTGTAAGTGAATTTTTGCATCTTGTAGATGATAAAATTAAAAAGGACATTGCCTGCATTAAGATATTCAAAAAAATCATGTCACAGTCCTACTGGGAATTCAATGTCCTGAATGTCATGCTGGCAACAGGTATCCTGGAAAAGTTAATCCCGGAATTTTCAGCCATCGTGAGCAAGATTCAATATAATCATTATCATTTGTTTCCAGTGGATAAACACTCCATTCGGTGTGTTCAGATCATTAACAGTTTTAAAAACCATAGAGGATCGGCAACAAAATCCCTTTATTATTCTGTTTTCAAGGAAGTAAGAAATAAAAATATTTTGTTTTTTTCAGCCCTGCTCCATGATATCGGCAAATCAGATCCGGCAAAAGAACATTCAAAAACGGGCGCAAAAATAGCAAAGCCAATTTTTGAACGGTTCGGGTTTAATGCAACAGAAGTCAACGATGCTGTTTTCTTAATTGGAAATCATCTTATTCTTATAAAGACGGCTACCCGAAGAGATATATCAGACGAAGAAACCGCTATATATATGGCCCATAAAATAGGCAAAATAAGATTGTTAAGAATGCTCTATCTGCTGACAGTGGCAGATTCCCAGGCAACAGGGCCAAAAGCCTGGAATGAGTGGACTGAAAATCTTTTAAAAGATCTTTTTTTAAAAACCATGGGCGTTTTTAGAAAAGGAGAACTGGCATCCAAAAAAAATCAGCGGCTCATCGATAAAAGGAAAAAAATTGTTCTGGATTTATTGAAAGAAAAGTGGTCTGAGGATAAAATAAACAAACAGCTTGAATCAATGCCCCAAAGATATCTGGCCAATGTTTCCGGGCAAAGCATTGTCAGTCACATAAATCTTTACACTAATCTTAAGGGTAAAGATTTTATCTGGCAGGTTTCAGAGGAGAACGACCCGGATATCCGTACTATATCCATCTGCGGAAAGGACAAACCAGGGTTTTATTCAAAAATTGCAGGGGTTTTTTTTCTTAATAATTTAGATATTATTGCTTCCCAGGCCTATTCTTATGGGGAAGAACATGTAATAGATATTTTCAAGGTTAAACCACCCAAAGACAGAATTTTTGAAAAAGAAAAATGGGAAAAAGCACAAAAAGATCTTGTCCATGCCATTAATGACGATCATTTTCTGGATAATGCCCTGGATAAAATACCAAGGGAGTTACAGGTATCCTCGGGTAAAAATCCCAAGCCCAATACTGTCCGGATAGATAATGAAATATCCAGTTTTTTTACCATCATTGAAGTGTTTACCTATGATTTTCCAGGGCTTTTATTTTCCATTACCAATGCATTGTACAGGACTAATACAAATGTCGATGTTGCCATGGTCGCCACAAAAGTGGACCAGGTGGTGGATATATTTTATGTAAAAAGCCTTGTAAATGATGCAAAAATTGAAAATGAACACGAACTTACACTGATCAAAAAAGCAATTTTAAAAAGCCTTCCACATATTACTGCAAAGGAGATGAATAATGAAAAAAGTTGAAGCAATCATAAAACCATTTAAACTGGATGATGTCAAAGAAGCCTTAAGTGAAATTGGAATCTTTGGAATGACGGTTACTGAAGTTAATGGATATGGCCGGCAAAAAGGGCACAAGGAAATTTACAGGGGAGCTGAATATGTTGTGGATTTTGTACCCAAAATAAAAGTGGAAATTGTTGTCAGTGATGAAAGACTGGACGAAGCAGTTGAAACTGTCAGGAATGCTGCCAACAGCGGCAAAATTGGAGATGGAAAAATTTTTGTATCCCCTGTTGAACAGGTCATCCGGGTAAGAACCGGTGAAACTGGAATAGACGCACTTTAATATATACTTATAACTAATAAAAAGAGGGAAAAATGACACCTAAAGATGTAATAGCAATGATAAAAGAAAATGATGTAAAAGTAGTTGATATACGGTATATGGATTTTATCGGCACATGGCAGCATTTTTCAGTCCCGAGCTGTGAATTTGGAGAAGCTGCATTTGAAGATGGTTTTGGCTTTGATGGATCAAGCATGAGGGCATGGCAGAACATTGATAACTCTGATATGCTTGTTATCCCGGAAGTTGGAACAGCTAAAATCGATCCTTTTTTCAAAGTTCCAACCCTGGCCATAATAGGCAATATCCATGACCCCATCACCATAGAGGCCTATAGCCGAGATCCAAGAGGGATCGCTAAGAAAGTTGAACAATATATCAAAAGCACGGGTCTTGGAGATACAATCTATGTTGGCCCTGAGCCTGAATTTTTTATCTTCAGCAATATCCGGTATGCTTCTGAACCCCACTCCTCTTTTTTCGAGATTGATTCTCCTGAAGCCCATTGGAATACCGGCTCAGGTGAAATGCCTAATCTTGGATACAAAATTCGTCCGAAACAAGGATATTTTCCACTTCCTCCCAATGACAAATACCAGGATATGAGGACAGAGATGATGCTGACATTGGAAAATCTGGGAATTCCCATGGAATGCCAGCATCATGAAGTTGGCGCAGCCGGTCAGTCTGAAATCGATCTTCGATTTGATTCCCTGTTAAACATGGGAGACAGCCTTGCATGGTTTAAATATGTTCTTAAAAATGTCGCAGTTAAATATAATCATACTGTCACATTCATGCCGAAACCATTATATGGTGATAATGGAACGGGCATGCATACCCATATGAGTTTCTGGAAAGACGGGGTTCCTTTATTCGCCGGCAACAAATATGCCGGCATGTCCCAGGATGCACTTTACGCCATCGGCGGCATCATGAAACATTGCAAAGCCCTGTGTGCCATCACAAACCCCACAACCAATTCCTACAAGCGACTTGTCCCAGGTTTTGAAGCACCCATTAACCTTGCATATTCCAGCAGGAACAGAAGTGCTGCCATCCGTCTGCCCATGTATTCAGGATCACCCAAAGCCAAGCGTATAGAATTTCGTACCCCTGATCCCTCATGCAATGGGTATATGGCATTTTCAGCCATTGCAATGGCAATGATCGACGGTATTCAGAACAAAACTGATCCAGGTGATCCAATGGATAAAAATATTTATGATCTCCCACCGGAAGAACTGGCTGAAATGGAATCTGCGCCCGGTTCTTTGGAAGAAGCGCTGAACGCTCTGAAAGAAGATCATGACTTTTTGCTGAAAGGAGATGTGTTTACCAAAGATGTGATCGAATACTGGATTGCTTATAAAATGGAAAATGAAGTTGATCCGGTCAGAAGTCGTCCTCATCCCCATGAATTTTATCTTTATTATGACATTTAAATTTTATTGACTCAACTTTCGGCCTTAAGTTCTTGCATACGGGGTCA
>JAOZRF010000227.1:1884-5343 GCA_029940245.1 Desulfobacula sp. | reverse complement strand
TTAATATATTCTACAAAATATGTAAAGTCATTTTGTTATTTTAAGTCAACCTCCTGTTTTGTGGGCACAATAGTTTTGATGGGACATGCTAACTGCAGAATCTACTGTGGAATCAGTAGAATTCTGTTGTTGAAATATCCCATGTGAAGGGTTCAATCTCAGAGCGCGTATCCGGCTGGTCTATCATATCAAAGGCCCGGCACCTGCGGCCCATGGCAAGACAGGTGTCCGGGGTCACGCCGCCTCCGGCCATGGGGTCAAGGATCAGTCCAGCCGTGCTTCTCAGCCACCTGGGCAACGGTGAATCCTCGGGATAACCTGAAGGTCACACGCAAATCGGCATTTATTAGATTTGGCAATGTTGCCATTTTTAATAAATGGTTATGGATTGATGCCTGATTTACCCCCATTTTTTTTGCAGCATACAGCAGGGGATCATTCCCATCCAGATCCTTTATGACGACTTTTACCTTTTCCACCCCGGTTGACTTGTAGGCGCGCCATCTGTGTGCCCCATCCAGCAGGCGATACCAACCGGGCTTGTCAGGACAGGGTTCCACTTCAATGGGGTCAAACGTAAAGCAGTCCCTGATGTTTTCGGCAAATATACCCACACGCCTGTGATCAATCCCCTTTCTTGGATAAATCGCCTCATCAAGGATAATTGAAGAGGGGGGAATTTTTGTTGTCTGTTGAGTCATGACATCCTTTTACACCTTTTTTCTACACCGCAATATCATAATAAGGAGATGGAATAGTAGGATAGGCACTGTAAATGTGATTAAAAACACAATCAGACAATATTTTCACTTCATCATCATTATAACTTTTTTCAGGTAGCCCTGATTTATCATCAAACAGAAAATCAAAGATATTCTGACGTACAGCATCCCGGGTGGCTTCTTTTTCTCTCCAGTTTTCAATGCGCAATTTTTCTTTTTTAAGTGACTCAAGCAAAGAAGACGCTACCTTCTTCAATTGATTAATTTCATTTTTAGATAATTCAGGTTTAACCAGAAGATCAAAAAGAGCAAGTGTCTCCTGATTAAGACCTTCACGTATTGCCCGTTTTTCTTCTTCATCTAAGTCTTCATGGTAGCGTAACAGTGCTTCAAAAGTTTTCTCAATTGTAACCTTATCTTTCTCCTGATTATATTCGTTAACAATTTGTTCATAGTGTTTTTGAAAATCAGTTCTGAGAGGGTTCTGCCTTAAAAGTTTTTTCAAACGTTCTTCAATAGCGGATTTTAAACACTGAACTGTAGTTCTTTTGGTTTTGCTGTTGTTAAATTCCTGTCTGAGCCGGTCAAAATTGATTTTACTGATGTCATATGGAGGTTGTGGTCGTTCGGAGACACCCAATTTTTCTGTTTTGATTGATTCATCAACCACCAAATGTAATGCCCGCATAATATGGCTTATATCTGCAGGTTCCCGATCCCTTTCAAGGCTTTTATAAATAATATTAATCGCATTTTTTTGTATTTTTAATTCGTTTATTTCAGGCTTGATATTAATACAGGCCTTAAATTTTTTAAGAACCGTGCGGGCCATGATTTCAAACCGTTTTCGGGTCTGGTCATTTTCATTTACAGCTTCTTTTGCTTCAATGATCGCAGCATTGCGGGCAAACCCTTCTGTCTCAAAAAGTTTGTTCAGCAAAAAACCTTGTTTTATAAGAAAATCAGATGCCAGTTGAATGGCTTCAATTAATTGGCCCAGGAGTTCTTCATTGGGTTTAACAGGATCTTTGTCGTCTGCCGTGCCGCCATGACCTTCGTCACCATGCCCGGCAAAAGTTGCCAAAGCCTTACGAAGATTTTTTAAGATACCACAATAATCAATAATCAACCCATTATTTTTCCCTTCTGAGACCCTGTTGGCACGTGCAATGGCCTGCATCAGAGTATGAGCCTTAAGTGGTTTATCTAAATAAAGAGTTGCAAGGCAGGGCACGTCAAAACCTGTGAGCCACATAGCACAGACGATTGACACACGAAAAGGGTGGTCCTCTTTTTTGAATGCGCTTTCCAAATCAATCCGGTTACCATCTTGTGCAGGAAAACCTTGTTTGATCAGTTTACGATGCGGTGTAATGTCTAAATCCCATTTACGGAATTTATCAACCTCTCCCTGTTCCTCACTTATCATTACAGCAATAATTGTTTCCTTCATCCAATCCAGCTGACGCAAACTAAAGATCATTTCCTGGTCATCTGTAATATTCCTCAATTCTGTTTCAAGCTTTCGAATTTGTTCCTGCCAGTAAAAATCAATCAGTTTGTGCATTCGGACACAGGTGATTTTGTCTATGCAAACCAGCATGGCTTTTCCATTTTCCCAGCCTTCGGAATAATGCTGTACAAAGTCACGGGCAATTTGATCAAGACGATTTCCAGCAGTAATGATATGATAATCTCTTTTTAACTCACGCTCCAGACGTTGTTCAACGTTCACATCATCAACTTCAAACGCTTCAAGTTTATCTGCAATTTTTTCATTCAGGTCATTGGTTGCAACGCCAAGTTTTTGACCACGGGCATCATAATAAAGCGGCACTGTTGCACCATCTTCCACTGCCCTCTGGAAATCATAGGTTGAGACATAATCACCAAACACTCGTTTTGTAATTTCATCATCTGAAAATAAAGGGGTACCCGTAAAACCGATAAAGCTGGCATTTGGCAGTGCAGTACGCATATTCAGAGACAAATCTCCGTACTGGGTCCGATGGGCTTCATCAGTAATAACGATAATATCATCCCGCTTCGAATAGGGCTCATCAGGCAGTACATCTTTGTTAAATTTCTGAATGAGGCTGAATACAACGGATTTATGCTCAGTCAAAAGTGACTTTAAATGTGTTCCACTAATTGCCCGGCAAGGATCCTTGTCGTTATCTGCCAGCCCGCAGCCGGCAAAGGTTTTGTAAATTTGCGAATCCAGATCTTCACGATCTGTCAGCACCAGAAATGTATAATTTCCACCCAGTCTGCGATGGACCTTTTTTGTAAAAAACACAATTGAATATGATTTGCCTGAGCCCTGGGTGTGCCAGAAAACCCCTAATTTACCCTCCCGTTCCTTCCTGGATTCAACAGCGCAAATCGCCTTATTTACCCCTAAGAACTGATGGTTTCGGGCAAGAATCTTTACGGGTTTTCCACCTGATTCATCAAACAGAATATAGTTTTCAAACAGATCCATTAGATTGCCTTTTGAACAGACACCCTTGAGCAATGTTTCCATTTCCACGACACCTGGATCTCTTTCCTCAAGGCGCTTCCAGTCATGAAAATACTCAAATTTTGATGAAATTGAACCGATCTTTGCCTCAAGACCATTCCCGAGAATTACAAACGCATTATGATGGAACAAATGCGGCACAGTATCTTTATAATCGGAAAAATTCTGTTCATAGGCAATTTTTACATCATGGTGAAGATTTTTAACCTCCAT
>JAOZRF010000227.1:616-1874 GCA_029940245.1 Desulfobacula sp. | reverse complement strand
TCCATTCACATAACCAATAATATCCGCCCTTCGTCGATAGATGTCCCCTTTAATCCATAATTCCCGCACGATCAGAAAGTGATTATTTTCAGGTATTTCAAAATCAAAAATCCGCAGCCGTTTTTTATTGCGTTCTCCTTTCTCATTTCGAAATATGACCTCAACACCATTCCTGAGAACCTGATCCCTTGCACGATTGGTATTCAGGATAGACTGTGAACTGCTGCTTTCCAGAATTTTACGAACTGCATCTCTGTATGCCTCTTCAGGTAGATTCGGATTTAATTCTTCCAGTTTTTTTCTAAGATAACGGACTAAAACAACTTCCTGTTCAGTATCTCTTCCCAGTGTCCCGTTCTCACCGAATTTTTCATCAAACGCATAAACAGATTCATCCCAGCCCAAATCATTGAACAGGTAATCCGCAGTAGTTTGTTGAACCAGGGTATCTTCGGTGAATGGATTCATTTAAACAGTTCCTTTTCGAACAAAGAATTCTTCAGTCAGTCCCTATTGAAAATCAATTACGTCTCATTATATGCCATAGCACTTATAAGTTAAAATATCCATAAATTACCGGCAGCAATACTCATACTTCAATTTCCCCATTCATCAGGCGTGGAAGGAGTAAGTCGCGGGCTTCGGCCAATTTTTGGTTTTGTTCACTTAAATTCTTAATCTGCTTATCAAAAGGACGACTAATTTCCTCAAATGACCGAACAATATTAACTGGAGGTTCAAGTAATTCGAGTGTCTCCATATCCTTTTTGGTCACAGATGCATAGATAACGCCGCTGCCAATGATATCTTCCTTAAAAAAATAATTTTTTAGCTGATAAAACAAAAAAGATTGGTTTCCGAATTTTGAAGATATTGCACACAAACCCCGACCTAAAATCATTTTATCAAGAGTATAATTAAGTCTTCCAACCGGAGCACGGACACTACAGAGAATATCACCAGATTCAGCCAACCGTGTTATTTTCGTCGAATAAATTTTATGGGAAACGAATCGCTCACCATAATTTGTAACACCCTGATGAAAGGGAAGACCGTCACCGGCATCATTATAAAACTCAGATTTTGGGCTTTGCCCCATCGTTAAATGTGCAACTTCAACCAGCGGTTTCCGTTCCCACCCTTCCGGTACACCATCAACAATTTTGGTGTTTTCGTGACCGGGAAAACGGAAGTTGACAAACCATTCCTTATACAACAGTCTTGCCGACGTATCCAGCAATTGTATCCGACGGCGGTT
>JAOZRF010000227.1:0-606 GCA_029940245.1 Desulfobacula sp. | reverse complement strand
AATGGAATCATGAATTAAAGAATAAAGATATGATCAGCAATTTTTAGTTGGATTGGTAAAGGTGGAAGTTGAATATCGAAACTTTTTATTTTAAAAAGACCAAGTTTGCCTTGTGCAGCACCCGATGCAATATATTGAAATCGTTTTTTAGTGTAAGTATTTGCTAAGATAAATTTCAAGAATTTTGAATTACATACTTTTTTGTTCACTGTTATTTTTGCAGCGTTCTCGGTTAAATTTGCGCCAGAGTGTTCGATTGAAATAAATCCGACATCCCCTATATTTGCACCAACAATTGTAACAACAATATCATCTTCTGAAACAGTGTATCTTGAAATATACCGAAATGTATTCTCGCCGATGAACACAGGCTCAGTAATATTAATTTTACCACACCCGATATCACGTGCGCGAATATATAAGTGGGTTGATTCGGTAGAAGAGAAGTCATGCCCCTTCGGTAAACGTTTTCCTCCTTTTATAGTCGCAATATTATCAATTGTGACATTTTGCCAATTCATATTACCGGCTCCTCGAAATTTCTTGGAATATGAGAAGCAAGCTCAACAATTTTTTTATTCAGCCAGTTTAGTCCAGAATGAATAT
>JAOZRF010000226.1 GCA_029940245.1 Desulfobacula sp. | reverse complement strand
TCGCCATGTCTGGTGCAACCGTTACCTCGAAGGCAGTTTGTGTTGCAGCAGCCCAGGCAAAAAAACTGTATCAATCACTTAAACCTGAAATATTAAAACAAATAAAATAGGGCTAAATATTTAAATATTTAGGAGAACATACATTATGGCACAATCCATAGCAAAAGAATTTACAAAAGGACTCTGGGCTGAGATACCTCCTTTCAGGCTTGTTTTGGGACTTTGCCCAACCCTTGCTGTAACAAAATCCGTTGAAAACGGAATCGGGATGGGAATTGCGACCACCTTTGTTCTGGTTTTCTCCAATCTTTTAATTTCTCTTCTCAGAAATGTGATTCCGTCAAAAGTCAGAATTGCCTGTTTCGTAGTCATTATTGCCACTTTTGTGACTATTGTGGAGCTTTTGATGCAGGCGTATACATATGAATTGTTCCTGAAACTGGGTATTTTCATTCCCCTTATCGTTGTAAACTGTATCGTGCTTGGAAGAGCAGAAGCCTTTGCCGGTAAAAACACACCGATTCTTTCCGTTGCAGACGGACTGGGAATGGGTATCGGATTTACGCTTGCACTTGCTTCACTGGGTACTGTCAGAGAGATTCTGGGAAATGGAACCCTGACCATCTGGGGGGGTACTCCCATTTTTGAAATGGGCGCCAACTTTATGCCGTTCAAATTCATGATTGAAGCACCCGGCGCTTTTATCGGTCTTGGACTGATGCTCTGCATGATGAATCTTATCGGGAAAAAATAAAAAGGAGAGAAGAACATGGGTGATCTATTTGTCCTGGCAATCAGCTGTATTTTTATCAACAATATTCTCCTTGCCCAATACCTTGGCAACTGCCCGTTTCTCGGGACTTCCAAAAAAATGGAAACCGCCGTGGGCATGGGGATGGCTGTTATTTTTGTATTGGTAATGGCCGGATCTTTAACATGGATTGTCAATGAATACCTGTTAAAAGCTTTGGATGTCGTCTATCTGCAGACAGTATCATTTATTCTTGTAATCGCATCCCTGGTTCAATTTGTAGAAATGTTTCTTAAGAAAAGTATTCCTGCCCTCTATGCAGGCCTTGGCATTTTTCTGCCACTTATCACAACCAATTGCGCTGTCATGGGTGTCTGTCTGATTAACATCAAAGAAGAATATACATTTATTGAAGCCCTTGTCACTTCCTTTGCCTATGCTGCCGGCTTTGCACTGGCATTAATTTTATTTGCCGGAATAAGGGAAAGAATACTGCTTGCAAGAGTTCCCAAACCATTGCAGGATACATCCATCGGACTTATTACTGCTGGAATGATTGCAATGACATTTATGTCATTTAAGGGAATGGTTTAAAAAAAGGTATATCTCCCCAGGCTTTTACAACCAGGGGATATTAAAGAATATAAGGTGAAATTATGATCTCAGCTTTATTGTTTATGCTAGGCATCGGTGCTGTTTGTGGTATTGTTCTTAGCCTTTCCTCCAAAATTTTTTATGTATATGAAGACCCGAGAATTGCCCAGGTGGAAAACAACCTTGCCGGTGCAAATTGTGGAGGTTGTGGATATGCAGGATGTTCTGCTGCTGCTGAAGCCGTTGTAAATGGCAGTGCAAAGCCTTCAGTATGTGTTATTTCGGGCAAAGAGGGTGTGGAAGAAGTTGCCAGGATAATGGGTGTGGATGCAGGCAGTGCTGAAAGCCGGCTATCTTATAATTATTGTGAGGGCGGATTTCGCGCGGATGATAAATACCACTATATGGGAATCTCCTCGTGCAAAGCCATGTCCTCCGTATATGGCGGCAGAAGGGTTTGCTCTGTTGGATGTATCGGTCTGGGTGATTGTGTAAAAGCGTGTCAATTTAATGCGATTAAAATTGGCCAAAATGGCTATCCTGTTGTGGATGATGACAAATGTGTGGGCTGCGGTGCCTGCCAGCAGGCCTGCCCAAAAGATATTATAAAGGTAACAACCCTTTCTGAACAACTCATGAAATTTAACCAGACACAGGATGCCCTGGCTCCCTGTGCCCAGACCTGTCCTGCTGAAATCAATATTCCAAAATATATTAATCAAATAAAGGAAGGCAAATATAAAGAGGCTGTTAAGACCATCCGCATGAGAAATCCATTGCCCCTTGCCTGTGGCAGAGTCTGCCCCCACCCCTGCGAGGATGAATGTAGAAGGGGAATTGAAGATGAACCGGTTTCCATCAACCAGCTCAAACGATTTGCTTCAGACTTTGAAATGAATTCAGGTTCCAGGATCCCCATCAAATGTGCTCCGGACAGTGGTAAAAAAGTGGCAGTAATCGGTGGCGGGCCTGCTGGATTATCCTGTGCGTTCTTTTTACGCAGAATCGGTCACAAGGTGGATATCTTTGATGCCATGCCAAAACTTGGCGGTATGCTCAGATACGGTATCCCTGAATACCGGCTTCCCAAAAAAGTGCTTGACTGGGAAATTCAGGGAATCCTTGATCTTGGTATCAAATCTTTCTGCCATGTCAAATTCGGTGCTGATTTCGGGCTTGGATCTTTAATGGCCTCGGGGTATGAGGCCGTATTCCTGGGTGTGGGTGCATGGAAAGATTATTCACTTGGGATCAAAGGAGAAGATCTGGATGGCAGTTTTACCGGAATTGACTTTCTACAGAGAATGTCCAGAGGTGAAAAAATAAAGCTTGGTAAAACCGCTGCCGTTGTTGGCGGAGGGAATACTGCCGTGGACTGTGCAAGAACCCTTTTAAGATCAGGGCTGGATACAGTTTACATGGTTTACAGAAGAACCAGAAAAGAAATGCCGGCCAATGAAGTTGAGATTGTTGCATCAGAAGAGGAAGGCATTGAATTTGTTTTCCTGGCAGCCCCTACAAAAATCATCAGCAATGACACCGGCAAGGTCACCCAGCTTGAATACCTTAAAATGGAACTGGGAGAACCCGATGCCAGCGGCAGACGACGTCCCGAACCTGTTGAAGGCTCTGAGACACTTCTTTCTGTGGATATGGTTATCTCTGCCATTGGACAATCCCCGGATCCTTCCTTTAAAGAACAGGACCCCCATCAAAGAATGACACAGTTAGAACTCACCCGGTGGAATACCATTGATAATGACCCGGCAACTTTGCAGGCTTCCATACCCTATATTTTTACAGCTGGAGATTCCGCCACGGGCCCGGCCCTTGTTGTTGATGCCATTGGCAGCGGGCGGAGGGCTGCCCGGTCCATTGACCTTTTCCTTAAAGGAGAACCTGTTGAACCGGTAAAAAATTCCTTACAGAAAAAAAGAATTCCGGAATCCATTTTTACAAAAGTTCCCGGTATCCAGAAATCAGCCCGGGCTAAAATGCCGGAGATTCCTGTTTCTCAAAGGCTTGATTCCATGATTGAAGTTGATCTTGTTCTGCCGGAAGATGCTGCTCAAAAAGAATCACAAAGATGCCTGAATTGCTGCAGGATATGCTATAACCCGGACACTGATTTTCCAATGGCAAAAGCAAACCGACGTTAATATCGTAATAAGACCATCATAATAGTAAAAGGGTATCATTGTTAAATTCGATACCCTTTTATTATTTATAAAGCACACTTATGGTAAAAAACAAATTTAAAATTTTATTCATTTCTTTTTTCACCCTTGTTATCTTTCTGGCCGGCAGTGGGTTTTTATTTTTTCAGGAAATATCATCTTTTATTAAAACGCCTTTCAATCCAACTGCTGCTGAAAAAGTATTTTTAATTGAGCAGGGCCAAAGTCTTGCTGTTATTGCAAAAAATCTTGAAACTGAATCCATCATATCAAATAAAACCTATTTTAAATTATTTGTTAAATATACAAAGGCTGAAAAAAAACTTCAGGCAGGAGAATATAGTCTGTCGGCTTCTAATTCCCCGGAACAAATTCTTGAGGTTCTTGTAAAAGGGAAGGTAAAATTATACAGAATAACCATTCCTGAAGGGATGAATATAAAAGAGATTGCAAGTGTGGTTAAAATGGCAGGTTTCTGTAGTAAAGACAGGTTTATAGCTCTTTGCCATGATAAAACCTTTATTCTTTCCCTGGGGATCAAGGCAACAAGCCTGGAAGGCTATCTTTTTCCAGATACTTATTTTTTCCCGAAGCATACATCCTGTCAGACTGTAATCAATACCATGGTGGTGCATTTTAATGCTGTTTTTACTAAAAAATGGCAGAAACAGGCAAAAACAATGGGCTTTTCAGTCCATGAAATTGTGACCCTTGCATCCATTATTGAAAAAGAGACAGGAGATGCCCGGGAAAGGCCATTGATCTCTTCTGTGTTTTATAACCGCCTGAAAAAAAACATGCGCCTGGAAAGTGATCCCACTGTTATTTACGGCATTAAAAATTTTGACGGCAATATTAAAAGAAAACACCTTAACATGGTAACCCCTTACAATACCTATCAAATCAAAGGTCTTCCCCTGGGACCCATTGCAAATCCAGGGGCCTTGTCATTGCAGGCAGCCCTTAATCCTGCCCATACTGAATATCTTTTTTTTGTTTCTAAAAAAGATACCACCCATCAATTTTCAAAAACTGTCCAGGAGCATAATCGTGCTGTTAAGCAATATCAACTCAAAAAAAAATAATCATTCAAATTGTTCAAATTGTTTCAAATATACGATTAAGGCACCGCTTCTGGTTTTCTTTTTCTTATCCCATTCATAAAACAGAACCTGGTCCTGTTTTTTCATTTCCTTTATAACATCTTCAACAACATCGGGCAGCACAGGGCCTGTGTCTGAATGCAGTCCTTTGCCCACAATAATGCTTATTGTAAAAAAGCCCTGGTGTTTGCAAGCGCTGATAAATGAACGGGTTCTCACCTGGGCGCCGATGGTGTTGTATCCATGAAGATCCAGTACTGCTTCAACTGGTGGATACCGTTTCAATCTTTTTTTTAAGGGTATGGGTGCCGGCTTCTTTAACTGTTTTTCTTCTCTTTTTTGAAATGATTCCTCCAATAGTACAGAAAAATCCTCTTTGGTTTCTGTACTATTCCGGTTTTGAGAAAGTGTATCGATCACCTCTATGCCATGCTTATTTATCTGAAATTTTTCCGGGGTTTCAATAAAACGAGTTTCCAGAGAATCCGGCTTAATTCCATTCTCTCCTGTAAAAGCCTTTAAAAAATCCTGATCAGAATCAAAAACAGGCAGATCATTTTTATTCCGCTGTTTTAAGCTTTTTTTCTGTTTTTTTTTGTCTGTCATGGCTTTAATTTATCGCATTCCAGTATAATTTTCAAGTTTTTCATGCCTTTTGTTTATTTGACAATCCCCCCTCCTCCTGATATTGTTGATTACGGTTCTTACATTTCTTGGCTGTGCTCAAA
>JAOZRF010000560.1 GCA_029940245.1 Desulfobacula sp. | reverse complement strand
GGCACTCGGCAAAACTAACTTGCCAAAATTACACTGGTTGTGTTATTTAAACAAACCTGATTTGCAAATAAATTATGCAACTCTATAAAATAATCCGGGTTTGACCCGGATATTAATATAAAACCAATGGTAAACAGGCGTAAATTTTTATGAAAGCATTATTAGCCCTTGAAGACGGCAGAATTTTTTCTTGCAGGAGCTTCACCGGATCAGGTGAAGCAAAGGGGGAGGTCGTTTTCAATACCAGCATGACCGGATACCAGGAAATTCTGACCGACCCTTCCTACTATGGTCAGATGGTTACCATGACCTATCCTTTGATCGGAAATTATGGTGTCTGTCCTGAAGACATTGAATCTGATAAAATTCAGGTGGCAGCATTTATTGTAAAAGAATACCAGGATTTTCCAAGCAATTTTCGATCCAGAGGAACCCTGGCAGATTATCTGATAAAAGGCCGTGTCCTGGGCATACAAGATCTGGATACAAGGGCACTGACCCGGCATATTCGAAAATCCGGTGCTATGAGAGCCGTCATATCCACATCAGATTTCGATCCTGACTCCCTGGTTCAAAAAGCCAGACAGATTCCTTCCATGCAGGGAAGTGATCTTGTGGGTAAAGTCACCACGAAAAAACCCTATTTCTGGAGATATAACCAGCCAGATTATATTGATATCCGTAAATTAAATGACCCCTTAATCTGGCATCACAAGGGGAAAAAACATTCTGTTGTGGCCTTTGATTATGGCATAAAATACAATATTATCCGATGTCTTGAACGAGCAGGATGTGAGGTTCTCGTGGTACCGGCACGAACCTTTGCAGACACTGTTAAGCAGTTGAAACCCGAGGGTATTTTCCTGTCAAATGGCCCTGGGGACCCTGAACCCTTGACCTATGCATCCGACACCATAAAACAACTTTTGGGATTTGTTCCCATATTTGGTATCTGTCTGGGCATGCAGCTTCTGGGTATTGCCATGGGCGGGAAAACCCTGAAAATCAAATTTGGGCACAGAGGTGCCAACCAGCCGGTTAAAAACCTTTTCACAAACAAAGTTGAAATCACCTCCCAGAACCATGGATTTGCCGTGGATTTAAACACCCTTGACAAAGATCATTCCGCCCTGACCCATATCAACCTGAATGAAGATTCCCTTGAGGGCCTGAGAAGCGATTCCCTTAAGGCCTTTGCCGTACAGTATCATCCCGAAGCTTCCCCCGGGCCCCATGATGCAGCCTATCTTTTTAACCAATTTGCAAAAGTGATTGAACATGCCAAAGCGTGAAGACATAAAAAAAATCCTGATCATTGGTGCAGGCCCCATCATTATCAGCCAGGCCTGTGAATTTGATTACTCAGGCACCCAGGCCTGCAAAGCCCTGAAAGAGGAGGGGTATGAAGTCATCCTCATCAATTCAAACCCTGCAACCATCATGACCGACCCTGAAACTGCCGACAGGGTGTATATTGAACCGGTCACCC
>JAOZRF010000225.1 GCA_029940245.1 Desulfobacula sp. | reverse complement strand
TTGAATTATGGGTTTCGCCGGTAACCACATAATTATTTTCATCATCAAACCTGCCAACCCCGGCATTATCCCACAATACAGAGACCACCCAGTCTTTTTTGTCCTTGAGCTTTAAAGTGGGTTCTTTGATATAGGTTTTAAAAAGACTGTTTTCAATACACACCTCATTGCCCAGGATATCCTTGTACCTGAAAATTCCCTGGAAGGTATTATGGTTGCAATGATCGCTTCTGGCCTGGGAAATATATTCCAATTCCACATCTGTGGGTTCTGCAAGCCCTACGGCTTTTCTGGATTCCAATACGGTTGAATCCATAAAATACTCTCGAATCACGGGGATATCTCTTGGATTCAATGCCAGGTTTCTCTCATCTGAAATCTTTGCAAGCTTTTCATCTGAGTCAATATTGACAACCTCAAAACAGGGCGTGTGGTCAAGGATAACCTTAGCAGGTTTAACATCAGCGCCTATATCCTTATCCCAGTCTTTAATGGAAAAAATCTTGAACTGCTGGATAATGCTGTTTGACAAAAGCTCGGACGCGAGCTTTTCCACATCTTCAATAACAAGTGTCTCGCCTTTCAGGCAATACCGTTTTGAGGTATATATACCCTCATGATACCCAAACGTTTTCCCCAGATGATCCTGAACAGCTTCCATTGCAGTTGCGCCCGGGTTATCCTTTACACCGGGTCTGAACCCGACCCAGATACAAAAGTTAAAATCAATATCCAGGGGAGTTAAACTTGAAACCTGGGTCACAGGGTTGGTGAGAATCTCATCTTTTATCACTTCAAGTTGATGAAGATCCAGATCTGACTCAATGGTCACAATATTAATGCATCGCGCCTCTTGAATCTTAATTCCAAAATAAGCGTCTGCCTTTTTTATCAGAGAGGATGCTTCAGCATCTCTCAACTCTTTTTTAAGAGCAATCTCAATACAGCAAATCATATTATCCACCATTGAACATTCTTACAATGTCATTATAAAAAACAAAGACCATTAAAGCGACAAGAACTGCTGCGCCAAATTGAATCAATTTTTCACGCAATTTGTCACTGACTGATTTTCCTGTAACTGCTTCAATCCCAAAAAACAGCAGGTGACCGCCATCTAAAACCGGGATTGGAAAAAGATTGATGATACCTAAGTTTACTGAAAGCAGCGCAATAAACCAGGCAAAATTCATAATACCTGCCTTTGCCTGTTCACCCGCCATCTGGGCAATCATCAAAGGTCCGCCCAGATTTTTTGCAGACACGCTGCCTTTGATCATTTTTACAACAGAAAGTATGGTTAACTTTACAAGCCCGTAAGTATCCTGAAGAGACCGCCAGATGGCAGCAAATGGGTTAAGGCTTTTATGAAAAGAATCTTTGACACCAATAATACCAATAACATATCTTTCAATTTCTTCTTCAAACACATTTTTGCCGGGTTTTAAAACAGGGAAAAGAACCAGGCCTTTAAATCGCCCATTACGCTCTACAATAATATCCAATTGTTTGCCCCGGCTTTTACTGACAATCCGGGAGATATCTTCAAATGATTCAATTTTTTTCTGATTTATCTCTTTGATTACATCTCCTGCTTTGATTCCGGCAGTAAGAGCAGGGGAATCTTCCATTACTTCTCCCACAATGGGTTTAACCAGATAAATTCCTGAAAACTGGTAAAGAATATAAAAAATTAAAATGGCCAGAAAAAAATTAAAAAAAGGGCCTGCCGCAACAATAAGCGTTTTTTGCAGCAATGACTTATGGGTAAAAGAAGCGTTAATATCCCCGGGATCAATGGTGGCTCCCGGTTCTTCTCCCACCATTTTTACATATCCGCCAAGAGGTATGGCAGCCAGACAATACTGGGTTCGCCCGACTTGCTTTTTAAAAATTTTAGGTCCAAAGCCCAGGGAAAACACCTCAACTCCTACTCCACATAGTCTTGCTGCAATAAAATGTCCAAATTCATGGATAAAAACAAGAATGCCGATAACAATAATAAATGCTATAGCAGAATAACCCATAAAACCTCTCTTTTATATCACTTTTATATTTGGGATTGCGCCTTTTCACGTGCCCAGCAATCTGCTTCAATAATAACTGAAAGATCAGGATTGTCAATCCGTGAATGATGTTCCATTGTAATGGAAATAATTCTAAAAATATCTAAAAAACCGATGCGCTTTTCAAGGAAGGCACAAACAGCCACCTCATTGGCAGCATTCATGACAGCCGGAAGCGTCCCCTTTTGTTTACAGGCCTCAAAGGCAAATAAAAGGGAGGGGAATTTTTGAATATCCGGGTTTTCAAATGTCAGCGAACCCAGAGTTGCAAAATCAGGGAAACCCATGTCAAGATCGAGCCGTTCAGGTTCTGACAGTGCATAGGAAATCGCCCCCTTCATATCAGGCAGTCCCATTTGTGCCATGATGGTTCCATCTTTATACCCCACCATGGAATGAACAATACTCTGGGGATGTACAAGCACCTGAATTTGTTCATGGCTAATGTCAAACAGATGAACTGCTTCAATAATTTCAAGACCTTTATTCATCAATGTGGCTGAATCAATTGTAATTTTATGGCCCATATTCCAGGTGGGGTGATTCAGGGCATCCGTTAATGAAATATCTTTGAATGTGTCAAAAGGCCTTTTTCTAAAAGGTCCGCCTGAAGCTGTCAAAAATATTGTTTTCAATTCTTTTTTCCGGTTTCCATTGAGACACTGGAAGATAGCACTGTGTTCACTGTCCACAGGCAAAATTGAAACATTATTTTCGAGGGCTTTTGCCATAACGATCTCACCGGCCATGACCAGGGTCTCCTTGTTGGCAAGGGCAATCTGTTTTTTTGATTCAATGGCACAAAGGGCGGGTTTAAGACCCACTGCACCCACCATGGCCAGAATAACCATGTCTGAATTTTCATAGGAGGCGGCTTCACAATATCCATCCTCACCAAACAGAATTTGGGGCCTGCAGGGCCCCTTTAAACTCCTGGAAAGTTCCAATGCTTTTTTTTCATTCAGAACTGTAACCAGTTCAGGTTTAAATTCGTCAATCTGCCTGGCAAAACAGCCTATATTATCAGCAGCTGTCAATGCTTTTACCTGGAAGCGATCCGGATGCATCCTGACGATTTCCAGAGCACGGGTACCGATGGAGCCGGTTGACCCTAATATTGACAAGTATTTCATAAAAGAAAAACCAGACAACCATACAAAACAGGAATGGCCAGAAGAAGTCCGTCTATTCTATCAAGCATTCCCCCATGCCCCGGAAGAATCCGACCCGACTCTTTAATGCTTGATGCACGTTTCATGGCAGATTCAAACAAATCGCCTATTTGTCCGGCAATGGCAAGGATAAAAGACATAGGGAGGACGATAAACGACAAGGACAAATCATTAAAAAAATATTGACAAAAAATGAACCCCGTAGCCATTGAGGCGGCCATTCCACCCAAAGATCCTTCAATGGTTTTGTTGGGACTGATGTTTGGAGCAAGTGCATTTTTCCCCAAAAAGGTTCCACTGTAAAATGCACCCGTATCATTGGCAAAAATAACAATCAAAAGCCAGATAATCCAAAAAATCCCCCCATCAAGTCCTTTAATAAAAATCAAAAGAGATAAGGAAACCGGAATATAAAAAACACCTAAAATTTGCTTGGAAATAATATCAAATATTGAATGATTGGCGACAAACCCTGATAACACAAAAATGGATAAGGCCATCAGGTTCAAGGCGAGAACTAAAAACAGCATCTCCCATGATCCACTGTATGCGCTAAAAATAATGGCCGTTGAAACAGTGTAGGAAATAGCCTTTATCGTATTGGAAATAGATTCTTCATCTTTTCCGAAAATAATTTTTAAATATTCGTGAAAGGCTGATATGGAAACTATTGCAACCAGTACAGAAAACAGGAAGGCGTTGCCCTTAATGATAATCCATAAAAGTATGGGGATAAGTATAAGTGCGGTTATCCATCGTTTGATGTGCTGCATGATACCTTTCCGAACCGGCGGTCCCTCTTTTGATAATTTTTTAATATTTCAATAAATTCATCTCTGGAAAAATCCGGCCACAAGGTATCGCAAATATAAATTTCAGTATATGCAGCCTGCCACAACATAAAATTACTCAACCTGTATTCCCCGCTTGTGCGGATAATAAAGTCAGGATCAGGCATTGTTTTTGTGTAAAGGTGATTTGAGATAAGATCCTGGGTAATATCCTCTGGATTCAACTCTTTTGATTCTATTTTTTTTGCAATCTGCTTAACCGCAGTGGTAATCTCTTCTCTTGAACCATAACTCAATGCCAGATTTAAAACCATTTTATCGTTGTTTTCCGTCAACGCCAGTGTGATGTCAACTTCTTTTTGAACGTCCAGGGGAAGTTTGTGTTTTTGACCGATGATATTAACACGAATCTGGTTTTTTAAAAATTCTTCTCTTTCAGATATAATGAATTTTTTCAAAAGCATCATTAATGCTTTTACTTCAAGTTTTGGTCGTGCCCAGTTTTCCGTAGAGAATGCATATAAGGTGAGGATACCTATGCCAAGCTCTCTTGCGGCGGTTACAATGGAACGGACTGTTTGTGTGCCTTGTTCATGACCTTTGACACGATTCATCAATCTTTTTTTAGCCCATCTGCCGTTGCCATCCATGATAATGGCCACATGAAATGGAAGTGTTTCAGGATTAAGGGGGACATCTTGTGTTGAGTTAAACTTCAAGAATTTCCTTTTCTTTCTTACCAAAGATTTCGTCTAACCGATTAATATATCCATCCGTGATTTCCTGAACCAGCTTTTGAGACTTAAAACTGTCATCCTCTGAAATATCCCCTTCCTTTTGAAGCTCTTTTAATATTTCATTTGAATCTCTCCGGATATTTCGAATGGCTACTTTATAATCTTCACAAATTTTAGCCGCACTTCTTGCAATCTCTTTTCTTCTCTCTTCTGTCAGCGGCGGTATTGATATTCTGATCAATTTTCCATCATTAGACGGTGTCAAACCCAGATTGGCTTTTAAAATCGCCTTTTCAACCTGATTAATTACACTGACATCCCAGGGTTTCACAGTGATTAATCTGCTTTCCGGGATGGATATAGTTGCCATTTGCGGTAAAGGTGTCTGCGTGCCGTAATAATCGACTTTAACGCCATCCAGTATTGATTGGGATGCCCTGCCCGTACGTACTTTTGATAATTCCTTTTCAAACGCTTTTTCAGATTTACCCATTCTTTCTCTGGTTTCCTGGATCACTTCATTTATCATAACAATCTGTCCTCAATAAGATTTACCTATTCAACTTTCGATCTTAAATTTTTGCAGACGGGGTCAGGCTTGTTTTATTGTGTTTTTATCAATAAA
>JAOZRF010000559.1 GCA_029940245.1 Desulfobacula sp. | reverse complement strand
TGCCAGACAGGAATCCTTTGGCCCGGTGGCCAACCTTATAAGGGTTAAGGACATTGATGAGGCCCTGGATCTTATCAACAACAAAGATGATTATGGTCATTCAGCATGTCTGTTTACCCAGAACGGAGCCATGGCCCGTAAATTTACAAAAAAGGCGGATGTGGGTAATATCGGCATTAATGTCCCTGTTCCCCAGCCCTATGCCTTCTTTCCCCTGGGGTCAAAAAATGAGTCTGCCCAGGGAACAGCAAAAACCAGAATTGATTCCATGCGGCTTTTTCTGGATCAAAAAACTGTAACTGAACGATGGGTTTAAGTATTATTGTCTGATAAATCAAAAATTACTGTGCATGTATATCAAACATGGCAATGGTAATGTGTAAGGTGGTTAATTTTAACAAAAATAAGGAGTAGAAAAAATGAAAGACACCGTTAGAACAATCAAAACTTTTTTTATTGGAATGGCTATAGTGTTTTTTTGCAGCCTGTTTTTTGTCCCTCAATCCTTTGCTGAAGAGGGAAAAGTTAATATCCGCTTCAGTACCTGGCATCCCCCTGCTGGTGCTGATGTCCAGAAATTATGGATCCCCATGCTGGAAGAGATGAAAAAGAGAAGCAACGGTCGTATCACCTATACTATGTATGCAGGTGGTGCGCTTGGTAAGGGACCGGCCCATTATGATATCGTAAAAACCGGTCTTTCCGATATGGGCTATGCCACATTGAGCTGGACACCCGGCAGATTCCCCCTTACGGACGTTCTTTCTTCTCCCATTGTATGCCCTGCCAAATGGAAGGGAGTAGAGGCTGGAATGGGCATGTATAATGATTTATTAAAATCAGAATTCAAGGGTATTAAAGTTCTTCACATCAACAATTGTGTCATGGCCCATTTGTGGACCACAAAAAAAGTCAAAAACATGGGAGATATAAAAGGTATGAAAATCAGAAGCCCTGGCGGACTTCAGACCCGTGCCATTGAAGCTCTGGGTGCAACCCCCGTGTTCATGCCCCTTGGAGAGGTTTATCTTTCCATGGAAACCGGTGTGATTGATGGCGTTGTAACCTGCCCTGCCCTGGTTAAAGCATTCAAACTCTATGAAGTGGCAAAATATGGCGTTCCAACCTCTTTTGGGTGTGTTTCCGAAGGTCTTTTTGTAAATCAAAAATTCTGGAATAAGGTACCTGATGATCTAAAACCCATTATCGAAGATGTGGGTAGGAATGCATATAAAATTGCCGGTATTTTTGATGAACACTGGTATGACGAGACCATGGCCGGATTCAAAAATACCATTGAAATTGAACCACTCTCTGCTGAAGAACAAGCAAACTGGGATAAAAAATTTAGCGGAATGCTTGTCAAATGGGCAGAGGAACTGGAAGCAAAGGGTCTGCCGGCCAAAAAAGCCCTTGTTCTGTTTAAAGAAAAACTGGCCAAGGTTGAGGTCAGCTTTAACGCCTGTCCCGTTTTTTAATATTATAGACAAATACCCAGGCTC
>JAOZRF010000224.1 GCA_029940245.1 Desulfobacula sp. | reverse complement strand
TTGTTGTAATTCGAAAAGTGTTGGTTGGCTTTTTGTGCAGCTGATTCTGAACGTTATATGCTCTCAATTAAAAAATCAGAAAATAATAAATGAAATGAAGGGAACCATGGAAAATCATGAAATAAAGGGTTTAAAGAACCAGCTATTCGGATGGATACTATTTGTTGTATGTGCCATTTTCTTCATCGCAGCAAGCTTAAAAAATGGGGATACTTTGACATTCATTGGTAGTATTATCTTCTTAATTGCCTGTATGGTTTTTCTTATGCCGCTGTTTAAGACAATTAAAAAAGTGGAAAACGAAACAAAAAAAAATGATGATAAGAAATTATATAACAAACCTAATTCAGTCGATGCAAGAAAGCCGCGCGGCTGATTAGCGACGGTTAAACTTTATTTTCTGATAAGTTTCGTTTGAAGCATTTCCCCTCAGTATTTTTTATATATTTACCTGAAAGTGGCGAGTCTGCCCGCTCAAGATTAATTATCCCTGTCAGGGGATTTCGGAATCGAACTTCTTAAAGATATAGAAATTAACCTTGAGTGATTAATTGCCAAATTTAATTTAACCGGTAATGCCTTTTGTTATTAGGCAGTCCCCGGGTTTAGGCATCAAAATACTGCACAAAATCTTGTGACTGTGGAAAAGATGGATAATCCCGACCCTGTCGGCAAGATCAAAAAAAAACATTTAAACCGGTTAATCTTCGGGAGGTGGTGTGTCCTCATTTTCTCCGACAGATTTTTTTTGTTTCTCCAGTTTACGTTGCTTTTTTTCTTCTTTTTTCTTTTTCTTTGCCATTTCTTTCTGGCGCTTTTCAAACGAATAATTGGGTTTAAACAAAACTGAATCCTCATTAATGCTTTTTTTAAGTTTGACGTAAAAAAGACCCCGCACTGTGCAGAGCCTTTGCAATGCCTGTATTAATTTTTATTGCCGGCTATGGGTGAGCTGTCCTGCTTCCGCCGGGAGTCGAAGAGAAAAACCCGCTGTATAGGTTTCTACCCCGGCCGACGGCAGTTGGTTTCTTTGTTTTCGTCCTCTGTCGTGGAAAGCGTTCCCTTTTTTCTTCAGCCACCGTCTCTTTTGGTTCAAAGGCAAAACCAGGGGTTGCCTGGCGGCGCATCTTTTTGCCCAGGTTCCGCTCAATGAGAGATATCATTCGGGTATCTTCCCGGCCGGCAAAGATGAATGCCTGACCATTATGTTCTGCCCGACCAGTACGGCCGGTGCGGTGGGTATATGTTTCAGCCGTGTCCGGCACATCATAGTTGATGACATGGGAAATCCCCTTTACATCAATCCCCCGGGCTGCAATATCCGTAGCCACCAGAATTTTAAAAGTGCCATCCTTAAAGCCGTTCAGGGCCTGCTGCCGTTTGGGCTGGGAGAGATTGCCCTGAATTGAAGCTGTGCTAAAGCCTGCCTTTTGCAGCACCAGGGCCAGACTTTTTGCCTTGTGTTTGGTACGAGTGAAAACCAGGGTACTTGTCATTTCTTCTTCCTGGATGATATGCTTAAGTAGAGAAGTCTTCTGCTCTTTTGCAACCTGGAACAGGACATGGGAGATGGCAAGAATCGGCTGGGTGTGGTTGATCTGTATGGTTGCCGGATTTTTTAATATGTTTTCCGCTAAGTGGCGGATTTCCGCGGGCATGGTGGCGGAGAAAACCATGGTTTGACGTTTTAAGGGCAGTTGTTTGATAATCCTGCGGATGTCCGGAAGAAATCCCTTGTCAAACATGTGGTCTGCCTCATCAAGAACCAGCGCCTCAACAGCACTCAGGGAAAAAGCCCTGTCATTAAGAAGGTCCAGCAGGCGGCCGGGGCAGGCAACAATAATTTCCACACCATTGCGGATTGCTTTGACCTGGGGATGCTTACCCACGCCGCCATAAATGGAAAGACTTCGCAAACCAGTTTTTTTTGCCATTTTGCTGATATCGGCATGGATCTGTTCGGCCAACTCCCTTGTGGGAGCGACTATCAAGGCCCGCACGCGTTTGCGGGGACCATCCAGCAGCCGCTGGAGAAGCGGCAGAACAAAGGCTGCTGTCTTCCCCGTCCCGGTCTGGGCCAGGCCAAGGATGTCCCGGCCTTCAAGAATCCGTGGAATGGCTTCTTTCTGGATCGGGGTGGGGGTAGTATAACCACAGGCAACAATGCCTGCGTTCACTTTTGGATCAAATTCAAAATTTTTAAAACTCATTAATACTCCTATATATGTTGTAATGATCTGCCAGGGCGTTTCCCTGGTTTATAGATCTGCGGATTCATTTAAATCCGCTCTTATTTTTTTATCTGCTTTTATGAAAAAGGGCTGGGCTGGTTATGGTGAGGGCGTTATGGGCAATCGCCAGGACAGAAGCCGGGTTAATCTCTGTCAAGACGTAATTTGGGGTTATGGCATAGGGTGTCATTATTGTTTCTCCTGTTTATTGAATCAGCAGAAACTTCGATGGCAACGAACAATGTTTTGTAAAACAACCTTGAAGGAAAATTTGATTCTACTTAATATATTTAAGCAGCATTATACACTATTATCCCGGGATTGCAATGAAATAAAAAAAGGGCCTGACCTGAACCTTTTTATTTTTTCCGGTTCAACCGCAACACTGTTATTTCGCTTTGCGTATTAAATCTAACGGGAATCCCCACAACACCGACTCCCTGACCGGTGTAGCCTGTCATGTTTGCATAATGCCAGACTCCCCTATAATATTTTCTCCCATGACGAAGATGCCGGACCACGGGAATTCCACCTGGAAGGCAGATCTGACCACCGTGGGTATGACCGGTGAGATAAAGACTATAACCATTCTTTGAAGCTAAATCGTACATAGATGGGGCATGAACCAGAACAATTTTAAATCCTTCAGGGGATTCTTCCAAGGCTCTTAAAGATTGATAAGTATAGTAATAATAAGGATCATCCAGTCCTGTTACAGAGATCCGGCTATCGCCACGATCAATATTAATCGTTTCGTTAATCAGCATTGTAATCCCTGCCTTTTCAAAGGGTTCAACCATATTGCAAGTATCGTGATTACCCAGAACAGCCATGATTCCATCTTTTTGCCGGATACTGGAAACGATTTGATATAGAGGCGCAAGTATATTTTTAAAGTTCCCTTTTGTACCTTCCCTGTAGTCTCCTGTTAAAACACATAAATCCACTTTAAGTCCGTTAATTTTTTCACAAATTTTTGTATCCATTTTTGGCAGCGAATCAAGATGAAGATCTGTCATATGTAAAATTGTGTATCCTTCAAACTCCTCTGGAAGATCTTCGTAAAATAGATCAACTTTGTTTAACACTATATTTTTAGCATTTTCATAACCTTTCTTAAAAAAAGAAGTCTGTTTTAAAAAAACTTCAAAAACCCGAATAAGAAACCCGAACAAAGACCACTTGATTAGGGTTTTTCTGCCATATTTATGATATTTATAATTGTCTGTTTCCATAACCAACCGGGTCTTTGCCCAGACCTGACGGTTTTGTCTTTTTATTTCAGTCTGTATTTTGATTTTCACCCCGCAACAAATCACTATCAAATTGAACTGATCATTCAGAGCCTGTGCTTTAAATGATATTGAGACCCTGTAAATAATCCTGACCTAGATGATTAAGTTCATTTTCTGAAAAGACCTTGATTCCGCTTTGTTTTAAAAGAGCAGTGGTAACGCCAAATCCGGATATAAGATGAGATGCAAATTGGCCATCGTAAATATTATGCACGCCACAGGAAGGACTTTTTTCCTTTAGTATGGCCATCCCAATGCCAAAGCTTTCGGCAATACTGAGTGCATATTCAGCACCGCGGATAAAAGGAAATGTCACATCATGGCCCTTTATATCAATGACTTTTGCCTTTCCCTTTAATACGTCCAATCCGTTACCATTCATAATCCGGGCCTCGGATCTCGGGATTTTCAGTCCTCCCAAAACTTCCGGACAAACCTTCACAAGCAAGCTTTTCAGGCACAATTCCCTAAGCAATGCATCCTTGACAGGCACCCTTTTACCATCATATCTGACCCGGTCTCCTGCAAGACAGGCACTTATTAATATTTTTTCCATATTGGAACCATATAGAATTATTCTAATTTTGTAAAATAATCATTGACACCATAAAAAAATCATGTAATGAATGAGAATTCATTTTTAAAAAACAGATATAATGACCGGGTATTTTTAAACTTATGGCACACTTTATTTTTGATAACTTTCTATTTTTATTATTCAAAATAATTATCAATAACGATGTTACAACTTGTTCCAAAAGAAATATTATTTGCGATATGCCAATGAGCATCAATTCATTATCAAATTATTAAAAATTTTAAATACTTAATTTATGTAAAATAAAGACCAGGAGGATATTTTAAAATGACACAAGTTATTTCCGATCGAAGGGATATTGAATTTGTAATCCATGAGCAGCTTGAGGCAGAAAATCTTTCCAGGCTCCATGAAAATTTTGCTGATTTTAATAAAAAAACCATCGACCTTGTCATTTCAGAGGCAAAAAACTTTGCTGTAAAAGAA
Source organism: Desulfobacula sp. (assembly GCA_029940245.1). Taxonomy (GTDB): domain Bacteria; phylum Desulfobacterota; class Desulfobacteria; order Desulfobacterales; family Desulfobacteraceae; genus Desulfobacula. The sequence goes on along the minus strand of JAOZRF010000224.1, from coordinate 885 downwards.
TTGTTACCGGCAAACAAGGAAGGTGACGAACAGGGCTGCACGCTTGAAAATGGCAAGGTAATTACACCGGATTCTTTTAAAAGACTCTTTAAAATATTTAATGAAGGAGAGTGGCTTGCTGTAACCGAAGATCCTGAATGGGGTGGTCAGGGCATGCCAAGAACAGTTGCTGCGGCCGGGGCTGAGTATTTCAACGGTGCGAACTTCCCTTTCATGATGTACCCTGGCCTTACCCAGGGCGCAGGCCATTTGGTGGACAAATTCGGCACCCGGGAACAAAAAGAAACCTATCTTAAAAACATGTACACGGGCAAATGGACGGGTACCATGCTTTTGACAGAACCTGGTGCAGGTTCTGATGTTGGTGCACTGACAACCAAAGCCGTTAGAAATGATGATGGAACTTTTTCAATCACAGGTGAAAAAATATTTATTTCAGGTGGTGACCACGACCTGACAGAAAATATCATCCACCCTGTTCTTGCAAGAATAGAAGGTGCGCCGGAAGGCACAAAAGGAATTTCCCTGTTTCTGGTTCCAAAATACCGTGTCAATGCCGATGGAACACTGGGTGAATTCAATGATGTAATCTGTACAGGACTGGAACATAAATTGGGAATTCGTGGAAACAGTACCTGCTCACTCTCCCTTGGCTCCAAAGGTCATTGTATCGGAACTCTCCTTGGCGGAGAAAATAAAGGCATGAAAGCCATGTTTCTGATGATGAACGAAGCCAGACGTCTTGTGGGATTTCAGGGATTTGCCTGTGCAACAGCATCTTATATGTATGCCCTTGATTATGCAAAAAACAGAATACAGGGCAAAGACCTCCTTGAATTCATGAATCCGAATGCTAAATCAGTATCCATCATGAGGCACCCGGAT